>DNPO01000308.1 GCA_003501375.1 Candidatus Sumerlaeota bacterium
TCATCAAAATATTCCGCGCCATACTGCTTGGCGAGTTTTTCTGCGCGACTGCGATCCGGGTCTACAATGGCAACCAAGCGGCATTGCTCGGTGAGTCCCGCAAGGATACGGGCATGGTGCTGGCCTAAGTGTCCAACACCGCAAACGGCTACATTCAGGATATTTGTCATGGCGTTCTCCCCTCCAAAGTTACTCGTTCCCATTTTTTAAGAAAGGGCGTCGAATAGCAAGCGCAATCGTTTATTTTGCGTGAGGAATTGTAATTCCGAGAGCATGCCAGTAAGGGGTAAACGCTTTTTCTGCCAATTCAGTCATCAACCGCAAGAAGGGAGCGTAGTCGCCATCCACATGAGCCGTGTCTAACGCAGTGTAATAATCAAGCCGTTTTTCCACCGGCAGCACCACGGGAGGGAATCCGTGCCGCATCAAATCCAAGTTCATCAACAATCGCGCCGTACGTCCGTTGCCATCGCTGAACGGATGAATCTTTACCAAATCCACATGCGCACGCGCAGCCAGTTCGACAGGATGCAAAACGTGATCCGACTCCTCATGCCAGCGCACAAATGCCGCCATCTGTTCCAAAGCATCTGGCGGCACATGCCGCGCCCCTGCAATCGTTACGTTGTACCGTCGCCATGCACCTGCGTTATTCTCGTCGATATTCTTCAAAATCAATGCATGAATGTTGCGCAACATGCGGGAAGAAAAAGGCTCATCGTTCTGCACCACCGCTTCCACATACGCAATCGCATCACGGTGATTTAATGCTTCAAAATGCTCGCGCAACGTCTTGCCGCCAACCGTAACGCCTTCCAATGCAACCTTGGTTTCCATCAAGGTCAAGGTGTTTCCCTCAATCGCGTTGCTGTTGTACGTCCAGCGCAGGACGAGGTCTTCGTGCAAGTTTGCCACCACTTCCGGGGGCAAAGGACGAAACGCATCCAAGCGAATCTTCAGGGCGTTGAGTTGTTCGAAATCCAGCATTGCCTCTTCTTCCTCTTGAAAAATATCCTGTATGAGAGTGGGGCAAAAGGCAATGGGAAAAACAAAAACGCCCTATCCCGCGAGGGGGACAGGGCGTTACAAAAACCGTGGAGCTGAAGGTGGGACTCGAACCCACGACCTGCGCATTACGAATGCGCTGCTCTGCCAACTGAGCCACTTCAGCCCGTTGCCCCAAACAAGAGACCTTGCTTGGGGCGGTCGGGGGTGTGCAATGTTGCCATAGCACAAAAAGGAAAGCAAGCGACTTCAGGGGGTTCGCTCACATATCCTGACCCGGCGACAAGCGCCGTCGGGTACAGGCGGAATTATTACGCGAAGTCCCCGGCTTCTCAAGACTTTTTTTCGCCTTTTTTACGTTCCAAAACGGCGAGTCGCTAAAAAACGCAAAACGTTGATTAATCACGCTTTAGTATCTCGTAGTGTTCAAAATGGAACTCTTTGTCCTCTAAAAACTCCAGCGCAACCCCCGTAAAGTTGGCCAAACCCTTGGCCGCATCCAGCAATTGCTCTTCAATATACGCCCGCATGATGGGGTGAACGGAAATGCGCAACGTTTTGATAGTGCCGGGCACTGCCTTGAGCATTGCCAACACTTCATATTTGATCGCTTTCCAAATTTGCTGCTCGGAAAGGAGGCGTCCGCTGCCCTGGCAGTAGGGGCACTGGTTAAACACGGTTTTGGCCAGACTCTGGCGCACGCGCTTGCGCGTCATTTGCAAGAGACCGTATTCCGACAGGGGTGTCACGGTAGTCTTGGCACGATCATGCTTGAGGAGTTCTTTGAACTTACGCACGAGGGCATTCTGGTTATCGCGGCTTTTCATGTCGATAAAGTCGACTACAATGATGCCGCCGATATCGCGCAGGCGCAACTGACGCGTTACCGCGTCCGCCGCTTCGAGGTTGGTCTGGAAAATGGTGGCTTCCTGATCGCCCTTACCAACGAACTTACCGGTGTTCACGTCGATAGCGATGAGCGCTTCGGTTTCATCAATGATGATATAGCCACCACTGCGAAGCCAGACTTTGCGACGCAGGGCCTTCTGGAATTGCGTCTCCACCTCGTATTTTTCAAAGAGGCTTTCATCCAAATCGTCACAAATGGTCACCTTATCCTTGAATGAAGGCATGGTAGCGGCAACAATTTGCTTGAGTAGCGCACCGTGGTGCTTGGAGTCGATCAGAATTTCGCTGATGCTCTCGGTTAGTTCATCACGCACGAGACGGCCCAGAATGTCATGGTCGTCATGAATCAGTGCCGGGGCGTTGCGTTGCGCCGCACTGCGACGGATGCGTGCCCAGGTTTTGGTCAGTTTTTGCACGTCATGAGCAATTTCGCTCTCTTCCTGCTCCAACCCGGCGGTGCGGATGATAAAACTACCCTCATCGGCCTTTAGGCTGCGGAGGAGATTGCGCAAACGACGACGCTCGGAAAAGTCTTCGATACGACGCGAGACACCGCCACCGGTCTGCCCACTGAAGGGCAACAGCACGAGATAGCGCCCGGGCAACGAGATATACATGGTGATACGTGCGCCCTTGGTACCCATCGGTTCTTTGGTCGCCTGCACCAAAATCTCATCCCCGGGTTTGAGTTCCTTCGGTGGTTCGGGCTTGTGACGTTTGATGGGTTTGGGGATGCTGGCTGCGGGCGATTCGACGGTAGACTCGGTATCGTCACCTTCCAACTCGTCGTTGGTATTTTCCGCCGTTGCTTCCTCGTCGTCCAACACATCATCGTCCTCGTCGTCCAATGGGACGGGAGTGGGTTTGGGACGGAAGCCAGTTTTACCGGGCAGAATATAGGTGCGGCTTACATCGGCGAAGTGGAGGAAGGCATTGCGTTCCATACCGATATCAACAAACACGGCTTGAAGTCCGGGGACAATGCTGTCCACGCGGCCCTTGTAGATGTTGCCGACGATGGTTTTTTCTTCGAGTTGCTCGACAAAGAGTTGGTCGAGAACGCCGTTTTCCATAATGGCGACGCGGATATCTTTGTCTTCGACGTTAATGAGGACTTTTTTGCTCACGAGATGGGTGATGCTCCTTGAGGCGCTGCTCCCTGAGAATCAGCGGGTTAGCCGCCGGACCGCAATGGGTCATAAGTTGGGAGGAGCAAAATTTGTGTCCCGGAGAATGTCCGGGGGGAAATCGGGGGACTGCATAAAGGGAACCCGCATGTCGTAGCGCCCCATGTAAAAAAACGGATAATCCGGATTCGGAATACCCCGATCCCGAAGGGATCAGACACACGGTAGCCGGGGGTAAGCGAAGCGCAACCCCCGGTAAACATACCACACAAGTGCATCCTGTAAGGATGCGACAACGAACCTTCTTTTCAATCCCAAACATACCTTTCATCGTACGAAAGCCCATACAAACTCAACAGCCGCCGAAGTTCATCTTGGAACGGGACCAACCTATGATGTTCCACCTGCCCCATTATGTATTGCTTCGTGGGTTGAAAATGCGAGGGACTAATCGAAAATGCTCCATACCTCTCTTGCCAACTGAAACCCGAGAACCCGTCAAATTCGCGCTTTAACCATTTGGAGGATTCTATTTTTACTTCTTGTACCAATTTTTTTAACGCAATGTTCTTGGAAAGGTTGCATAAAATATGCACGTGATCCGCAACGCCTCCGACCTGAGAAGTGGGACATTCCAAATGATCACATGCCCCAACTAAATACGCGTGCAAGCGCCGCAGAACAATCTCATCTTTAAACCACAATTCCCGTCTCTTGGTGGAAAACACCAAATGCAGGTAATTTTGCACGAGGGTTTGGGACATGATTTACCGAACAGCCCGGCAAGTTGTCGCACCCTTTCAGGGTGCATTCCAACTTATTCGTACCGGGGGTTACGCTTCGCTTACCCCCGGCTAACGTATATCCCATCCCTTCGGGATGAACAACAAAACAAAAAACATTTCTGCTACATTTGCATATCCGGTCTCTACTCTTATTCCTTCAAATGCACTTCCAAACACAACTCATCCAACTGCTCTTCCGTCACACTGGACGGGGCGCTGCTCATGAGGC
>DNPO01000313.1 GCA_003501375.1 Candidatus Sumerlaeota bacterium
CGATGGTGCTACAAAGGCAACATGTTGCACTTGTTACTCGAACTTGCGCGAGGTATCAAAAGGGGGGAGTGTTAAGGTAAAACCGATTCGGATACGATAAATCTATCTCGCCTTAACACTCCCAGAATTTTTACACATGCATAATGGCCCAGCAGGTTATTCGAATAAATTGGACAAGCAGGTATGGGGCAATAACAATAAGCCAGGCAGCAAAAAATTCACCATTCTGAAGGCCGAATAACACTGGATAGAATGTACCCCAAGGGGCTAGGGTTCCGTGGAAGAGAAATGCTATAATACCTGGCATAACGACAGCGCTCAACACCAGCATACCAAGAAAGAATAGCCATTCTTTTGCCAAAGTTCGTCCCTCGATGTGTACCATAACGGATTCCTTTACCTGAAATATTTGGCTCAAGGCGTAAGTAAAAAATCGCCGGACTGTTCTAACGCATTTTCCGGATGCGATCCTTCCACAGGCCCAAGATTCCGTCAAGATTATTATGCGATTCCCTCGCAGACATAAAACAAAAAAGAGGTTGCCCGATATTCCCAAGCAAACTTTTCTAAATTCTTTCCGTGGTTAAAAAATGTTGAGCATAGCATTTGTTCGCCAAAACCAAGGCTTGACTGTGAACAAATATTTCCGAATAATAAAGTACGCTTTGTAGGCGAGGCGTGAACGCATCGAACGGAAAGTATCCCGATGCCACCTTATCTATTTGGAAGGTCTGATATTCCATGCCCGCTCTTTACCCCCTCCTTTGCACCCCCTTGTTCAAATCCAAAATATGGGGGGGGCGCAAACTTGAAGCACTCTTCAACTTCCCGCTGCCCGCCGGTGAAAAAATCGGCGAGGCCTGGGTTGCTGCCGACCTTCCCGAAGGCGCATCGCTGATTGCCAACGGCCCGCTCGCGGGCAAACCGCTCTCCGAAGCCCGTCAGCAATGGGGCGAAGCCCTGATCGGCACCGCATGGCGCGGCAAACCGACCGGTGAGCGCTTTCCGCTCCTGATCAAATATCTCGACGCACAAGACAATCTCAGCATTCAGGTTCACCCCGATACTGCCGCTTGCGAGAAATGGTTCCCCAACGATTTCAGCAAGGACGAGACGTGGATCATTCTGGACTCCGAAGCGAACGGCCGCATTCTGCACGGCTTCAAGCCTGAGGTTACGCTGGCCGACTTTGACCGAGAACTCGCCAGCGGCGACGTGACCGAGACCATACGTTCGCTCACCGTACAACCCGGCGAGTTTTTCCGCGTTGCGCCCGGCACCGTCCATGCCTTGTGCAGCGGCGTGGCGATTCTGGAAATTCAGGAGCCGTCCGACACCACCTATCGCATTTACGACTACAATCGTCCCGGCGATGATGGCAAGCCCCGCGCATTACACCTTGACCAGGCGCGCAAGGTAATGAAGTTCGACGATGCAACGGAACCGCACGGAACAGCCGTGCAAATCGCCCAGGTCTGGGGCACGCATGAACTGTTGGTAGATACCCCGCCCTACCGTATCGAACGTCTGGACATTGCCCAAGAATTTTCCTATACTGTGAATCCGCGCACGGCGCAAGCCTTCATCTTGCTGGAAGGCGAAGCCGAAGTGCGCGGAGGCGAAACAACCGTGCGGCTGAAAAAAGGCGATTGTGTGATTCTTCCCGCCGCCATTGGAACCGTTACCGTGCGTCCATTCAGCGCCTCTGCGAAAGCCGTGCTTACGGGCGCAGGCGACGCGCCATTTATTGCATAAACCATCTTGAAAGCTATTCCCATGAACCTTGCTGAAAAAGACTACGTTGTGCTCGTGCAATGCGATATTGTCAAAGAGCGTTGTCCGGGCTATCTCTGCGAAAAAGCCTGGACGGAACGCACGGGCGGGTTTGCCGAATATCCGAAGGACAAACCCTACCGCATGCTCACGCTCACCTGCGGCGGATGCTGCGGACGAGCGCTGCATCGCAAACTTACCTTGTTGATTCGCTCGTTGAAAAAGCACGAAAAAATTATGAAAGACCGGATCGTTGTACAGTTGTCTTCCTGCATCACCAAGAGCAACTTCCACGCTCCCACCTGCCCACATGTCGACTATATCAAAACGCTCGTTGGCAATACAGGCCTCGATTTCCGCGAAGACAGCGTGATCGACGCCAAATCCGAAGAGCGTCGCAAAGATGGTGAATACCATAGCGAAAGATAGAAGGCATCGGTTGTTCTGTAGCCCTTAATCTCCCCCCTCCATTGCATCCTGTCCCTTTAATTCGGCTTGGATACGCAATTATCATGGCGATGTAGTCCTGGCAGAAATCGGCAAACAATCCGATCATCTGCCCAGGACTCACCATCCGCACCTTACCCAACATGCTGCAATACCAGAACATCGGTGCCCGCGTGGTGGAGGTGTAGACCAATACATTTATAATTACTTGCATTAAAAAAATATTTTCCAAGCATTCGCGTCTACAAAAAACGCCACTCCATGCGTTTTGCTGACCGTGTCGCACCCCTTCAGGGTGCATTAAATTTGCTGCCTAACCGGGGGTTGCGCTTCGCTTACCCCCGGCTAGTATATCCCATCCCTGCGGGATGA
>DNPO01000469.1:0-4322 GCA_003501375.1 Candidatus Sumerlaeota bacterium
TTGCCGCTGGGCGAGTGAACGATCAAATGCGGCGTCATTGTTTTTTTTGCTTGGGTAACACTGAATAACCGTTGTTCTTTGGCGTCCGTAAGATTCGCGCAGAATGTCAGGGTGGTGGAACCATCCGCCATTTTTCCTTCTCTCATGCCCGGTCCCGAGGCACCCTCGTAAGCAGACGCCTCCAGCGTAACAGACGTTCCGAAGGTCACACATTGTAAGCCGCTGTCCTGTGGGGAAGGGGTTGGTTTGCCATCAAAGCAATAATCATAAACTTTTCCGTCTTTTTGAAAAGTTGGGCCACCGTTTACGTACGCTGAAATTTCTTTCTCCGGCGTGCATGAAAGTTTGCTCGTTTTCCACAGAAATGGATTAAACCAAGAAAAACTCTCTGACGCGGCTTTGGGGCGAACAAAAACATTGAACGCCAGCCCATACTTATTCTCGGAGGTTTCCGGATTGCTCGACGGTACATTCATTTCGACCAACAAAAAAGCATAATCTTCGCGCGTAATCTTGGCAGGAATAGGCTTTTCATCATCCAGCCGACCATTACCATTCAAGTCGGCCACCGCAATATCATAGCCCGTTCCGGTTCCCTTTGATTCGTCCAAGACTACCAATACATGAGGCGATTTTTCATCCGCCCCCAACTGCACGGAGTACCGAAAAGCCTTGGTGCTCTTAGGCATATAACCCACAAAATTTCCGGGAAGAAAACAATAGATACCCACCGCAGCAAAAACCAACAAGCACGCTACGCTCGCAAGGAAAACGAACCATTGTTTTTTCATCAGGTTCCTTCTGGTGCTGCGGGGGCAAACCATTTTTAATACACCACCTTCTGACTGACTTTAAGCGGCCCGCCCGGTTGATACGGCCCGAGGTCAATGCTTACTTCAACGGTGTACTCGCCCTTCTCGGTTACGCGCATGAGATAATTACACATTCCCTCCCGGCTGTACTCCATGTCTTTATCCAACAGAAAGCCACCCGGCCCTTGCACTTTCAAATGCGGCACAGCCACCACCGGCGGAGTAAACCCTTTTTCCACCAGTCGTAAAACCTGTCCATCCGTATCTTTTAGGACGCTCTGGATGGCTATCCCCGGCACGGGCTGTTGTTGCGCGTTTTCCTCTTTTCCCAAAAGCAAAGCCACTGCGGCTGGTTGGGTGGGAACCAGCATTTCTTGATGTGCATCGACAGTAAGCGTGACAGATGTTCCCAAATTCATCATTTGCAACGCAGGGGCTTGAGCATCGATCGTCGCTTTGCCCCCAATGAACATATACGACCAATCCTCGCCATTTTGCTTCACGCTCAACATAGCGGAAACCGATACCTGCGTGCTGGTAGTTACACTACCGATTCGGTACGCATCAAACGAAACATTGTACCGCGCCTGAGTATCGACATCGCGAAACGGCGCAACCGTTTTTGTCATAAAATTTACATGCCGCTGCGCTCCGCCTTGTGGCAGCGCGGGGGCATCATCGCTCAACACACCATTCAGGTTCTGATCCGCGATCACCTGGTCATACCCCGTCCCGGTTCCCTTTGACTCATCAATCACCACCAGCATCCGGGGACATTTCTCATCAGGCCCCAGTTGTATGGAATAACGCAACGGGATATTGCTTTTTGCTGTATACCCCGCATCGTCCGTCGCCCAACTGCCTGCGGGAAATAGGGCGAGCAGGACGACGTAGCCTATATATCTTAACCAGTACTTCTGCATGCTCAATATTCCTCCATCGTCATACTACTACATAAGCAGCCTGACGCCAAGACTCCTTTGTGTTTTTGGTGATTTTATAAAATGGCGGAAAATTGCTGGCAAAAAAAGGAAGGGGTGAACTCCAAGCGCTTATAACCAAGTAATCGTATCGCTGTGTCCGTTGCTTTTGCTCCACATGCGCGGTGTCATTTTTGCGATACGGACGACTGCGTGGCAAGTCCATAGCCCTTTTTCAATCTTTTTCAGTCAACGAGAACTCGATTTTTCTGGTCTTAGCCCCGTTTTTCAAAACGATTTGTTGACAAAGTTGGGACTTAACGTTATAAAAGCGCTGCTTCATCCGTTCAACGGGGCGTAGCGCAGTTGGCTAGCGCGTCGGCTTTGGGAGCCGAAGGCCGTGAGTTCGAGTCTCACCGCCCCGACCACTTAAAATCAACAAAAACAATGGTTTACGCGAATTTTGTGATACCAGTGATGTAAGAAACAAAGAAAGCCCCTGATTTTTCAGGGGCTTTCTTTGTTTTTCAGGCAGATTTACAACAATTTACCCACGCATGAAGCCAAAATTTTCCAGGTGCCACCGCCGTAGCGAAGCGGGAATCTCATCCCAAAAGAGCCGCAGGAAGCAAGAAAACTCCAGTGGTGATTGCTCTGACGGTCAAATTCCCTACCTTGTTGCGAGGGAGGCTGGGTTTCCTGATCTATTGATATAAACTCTCTCAAGAGAAAAACAGGGAGATGTTTGGTTGCGAGAACCGATGGAGTTGAGTGCGCGAGAAATATTACGCACGCGCTAAAAAGAAAAAAAGCCCTTGGAAGACCAAGGGCTTTAGATTCATTACTATGGAACAGACGGGCTAACTCTTTATTTTTCCGTGCTCTGACACTGATCGGCACAAAAAACGTTCTAAAATCAACCCTAAGTTCTTTGTTTTCAACTTTGCACGCTGGTCGGGGTGACAGGACTTGAACCTGCGACCCCTTGACCCCCAGTCAAGTACGCTACCAACTGCGCCACACCCCGATTCCATCCGTGCGCGTGAACTCCCACTGAGAAAAGACGCCTAAATGGCCCCTTCTCTTGTCCACGCGTCCTTTATGCTAAACTCCCCGCCAAATGTCAACAAGAAAACGGATGTAAAAATAAGTTTTCCCTTTTGGGGGTCCCTGAATCTCCTCCCTCCGAGCCTCTGAAAGAAACGGATTTGTTACTTTTGCAATCCGCATTCACTGGCAAATCTCGCAGTACCTTGCTTGACATTCTTGTTCTTTCATGCACAATGGGAGGGTAGTACAATTCCCTGAAGAAGGTGAACTTTTCCCCCATGCGTATAGAACTCTCCCAACTTCGTGAAGGTCCCGTTCCTTACGATATTGAGTTTTCCCCTGATTTTCTTGATGGGGAAGAAGGCGATGGTGTTCGCTTCGATGCTGCCACGGGAAGCGTTACCTTTGCTTTGGTCGGTGATGAAATATCGGCAAAAGGTGAGTTGCGTACCGTGGTGCATGCTTTGTGCGGACGTTGTCTGACGGCTGTTTCCATGCCGCTCGTTGTGCCGGTGCATTTGTACTTTTGGCACAGGGCCAAGTTTGAATCGTGGAGTAGTGGGTTAGAAGAGGGTGAGGTGGACCCGAACGCCCCCGATGTGAATGTATATTCCGGTGAGTCGTTTGATCCCGACGAAGACTTGCGCGAGTTGGTGTTGCTGGAAGCGCCCACGGTGTTCTTGTGTTCCGAAAAGTGCAAAGGCCTCTGTCCCAGTTGTGGGGCGGATTTGAATAAGGAAACGTGTTCCTGCCCAAAGGGTGAGGACGCGGACGATCCCATGATGCCTGCGTGGAAGAGGAATCTGAAGAAGATTCACTTGCAAGATTAAATCACAGAGGGGCCTGTCTGGCTCATCTGATTTACGACATATCATTCAAAAGAGATTTTTGCGATGCCCCCCCTTTCTCCCGATCTGGTTTCCAATATGACCAATTATGAGGAAACCCGAGCGACTTTCCAGTTGACTGTTCCTGAATACTTTAACTTTACCACGGATACTTTTGAAAAATGGGCGGCTGACCCCACCCGTGTGGCGCTTTTGGTGGCTAGTCCGCGCGGCGACCGAATTGATGAATATACGTTTGCTCAGTTGAGCGCGTTGGCCAATCAATTTGCGCAGGCGCTTTTGAAGCGTGGCATTAAAAAAGGTGAGCGCGTGCTGGTGATGTTGCCGCGTATTCACCAGTGGTTTGCCGCGTTATTGGGTATGTTTAAAATCGGGGTGCTGCCCATTCCCACCACGGCCCAGTGTACCGCGCGCGATTTGTTGTATCGTCTGGAAAAGGCTGATGTGGCTGGCGTGCTCACCGATCCTGCAAACAGCACCAAATTTGACGAGATCCGCCCTGATCTCCCGAAACTCAAATTCCAGTGTTTGGTACAGTGGGATCAGGCTGCTATCAACAAGGTTATCGCAAACGATTGGGAATTCTTTGACGAAGTAACCGCTGCGGAATCGACGGTTTTTACGCCTGCCGAAAAAACCCGCTCGTCCGATCCGCTCTTGCTCTACTTTACCTCCGGCACGGTGGCGCATCC
>DNPO01000469.1:4689-5115 GCA_003501375.1 Candidatus Sumerlaeota bacterium
TGACGGATACAGGTTGGGCCAAGGCCGCTTGGGGTTGCTTGTTTGGGCAATGGATACTGGGTGCGCGCGTGTTCGTTCACAACACACCGCGTTTTGAAACCAAGGTTACGTTGCACCTGCTTTCCACGGCGGGCATCACTTCTTTCTGCGCTCCGCCCACGGCCTACCGCGTGTTAGTGCAGGAAGATGAGTTGCAAAAAAAGACGTATCCCACGCTGCGGCATTGCACCAGTGCGGGCGAACCGCTGAATCCTGAGGCGATTGCGATTTGGAAAAAAGCTACCGGGCTTTCCATTTACGATGGTTATGGTCAAACGGAAACGGTTAATATCGTGGCGAATTATCCCTGCCTTCCCATCAAGCCGGGGTCTATGGGGAAGCCAACACCAGGTTTTGACGTTGCGGTAATTGATGACGAGGGTAATC
>DNPO01000298.1 GCA_003501375.1 Candidatus Sumerlaeota bacterium
CGCGACGACTTGGAGCAAATCGGCCCGCATCCCGTGATGCGCCCGAGTCATATCGATTTTGACCTCAACGGTTGCACCGTGATTTTGGTAGACGACGTGCTTTACAGCGGGCGTACCGTGCGTAGCGCTCTGGCCCAATTGATGGATTACGGACGCGCCCGTGTGGTGCGCCTGGCCGTGCTGGTGGATCGCGGTTTGCGCGAACTCCCCATTCACGCTGATATTGTCGGCTTGACCGTTTCCGCCGACCCTGATGAAAAGATAGAAGTGTGCTTTAAGGAAAAACATGATGAAGATGGGGTCTGGCTTGCCCCGCGTAAGTAAGACTGCGTAACCGATTTCTATCACACCCCTACTTTCTCCCGGAGTTTTCCCCCCATGACGCTCACCGAAGAAACGGCACGCCTCGCTGGCGAAAAAATCCGCCAACGCAAACACCTTCTCGGCCTGGAAGAAATCAGTGCCGATGAAATCAGTCTGATTCTTGAAACCGCCAAATCTTTCAAGGAAATCTTCACCCGTTCCGTTAAAAAAGTACCGACACTACGCGGTAAAACGGTCGTCAACCTCTTCTTCGAAAACAGCACCCGTACCCGTACCAGTTTTGAAATCGCCGCCAAACGCCTCAGCGCCGACGTGGTCAACTTCGCCGTTGCCACCAGCAGCGTTTCCAAGGGCGAGTCGCTCATCGACACCGCCCGCACGATTGAAGCAATGGGCGCGGACTATATCATCATGCGCCACAGCGCATCGGGCGCCCCCTGGTACCTCAGCCGCAATGTGCAGGCCACCGTACTCAATGCAGGTGATGGCACGCATGAGCACCCCACGCAGGGCCTGCTTGACGCCTACACCATTCTTGAGAAAAAGGGACACATTGAAGGGCTGAAAGTTGTCATTGTTGGGGACATTCTGCACAGCCGCGTCGCCCGCAGCAACATCTGGGCGCTCACCAAACTCGGCGCAAAGGTTCGCCTCGTCGGCCCGCGCACCCTGGTGCCGCCCACCTTTGCCGATCTTGGGGTGGAAATTTTCACCGATCTGAAAGAAGCCCTGCGCGATGCCGACGTTATCAACATTCTGCGCATCCAGTTGGAACGGCAACAGAGCCATCTGTTCCCATCCATTCGTGAATACCGCCTCCTGTATCAGATTAATGACCAACGCTTAACTCATGCAAAACCAGATGTTTTGGTAATGCACCCAGGCCCGATCAACCGCGGTGTTGAAATTTCCGCAGGCGTGGCCGATGGACCGCACTCCGTCATCAATGAACAAGTAACAAACGGCGTCGCAGTTCGCATGGCAGTTCTTTTCCTGCTTGCCGCCGGGGCCAATCCCGTCCAAGCCGAAGCATAAGTCAGTAAAAAAAACACCCCCAGCATCGCCCCTGTCAGAAAGGCCTTTTGCCGCATGGATACCCAGTTGTTCGACAGTCTCAGAGAATTTGTCAACCCCCAATACGGAGACAAGGACTCGCTCGAAAACCTCGACCACGTCAAGCGCATCATCACCCAGGCCCGCTCGCTTGCCGAGGCAGAAAATCTGGAAATTGATGATAACATCATCGTTTTCGGTGCCTACCTGCACGAACTGATTTTCATCAACGAAACCGAGATTCGCGACTTCCTCTTCTCCATCGGCCTGGAGCGCGAGTTCGTCATCAAGGTCATGAAAACTGCGTGGGAATCGGGCAAGGAAGCTAAGCCGGAAACCACCGAAGGCGCGTTGCTGCACGACGCGCACCTAATCGAAGGCGGGCAGGAATACCAAGTAGCCAAATGGTTAGTGCATGGCGCTGCGCAGGGACAAAGCCTCAACTACATATTAGATTTGATGGAACACCGCGTGATTGGCAAATACACCTGTACCACCGAAGCCGCTCAGAAAATTTACGCCGATATTGAAAAACACCGCCTGCACTTTGTCCAAGCTGTGCGCAACGTGATCACCTCCTCCGTCCCCAAAAAAGAGGCGGAAACGAAATAAAGTAACCCGTTCATTGCCGTTTCTCGGAGAAAATAGATGGAACCGTTTTTTGAGGCAGATATCAGACAAATATATCCCATCGTGGATGCCTATGATCCGCAATCGCACATCGTTGTCCGGGAAAATGACACCCTGGCCGAATGCAAATCTTTGCCAAGCGAATCGTTTGCCCTCGTCGTTTCCTCGCCGCCTTACAACATCGGGAAACAGTACGAAAAACAAGTGGGACTGCAAGATTACCTCGACTGGCAAAAAGAAATCATCAAAGAATTAGTGCGCTTGACAGCGCATAACGGTAGCATTGTCTGGCAGGTAGGTAACTACGTTTTGAATGGTGAAGTGTTTCCGTTGGATATGTACTTCTATCCCATTTTCAAAGAGTTTGGAATGCAGTTGCGCAACCGGATTATCTGGCATTTTGATCACGGCCTCCATGCGAGCAAACGTTTTTCGGGGCGATATGAAACATTGTTGTGGTTCACGAAAAGCGGGGACTACACCTTCAACTTAGACCCCGTGCGCGTTCCCTCCAAGTATCCGGGAAAGTTGCACTACAAAGGCGCAAAAATAGGCCAACCCAGCGGCAATCCATTGGGAAAAAACCCTTCCGATTACTGGACGTTGATTTGTCAAGAATGGGAAGACGGCATCATTGACATTCCAAATGTCAAATCCAATCACCCTGAAAAAACAACGCATCCCTGCCAATACCCTATCGAACTTATCGAGCGTTGCGTGCTCGCGCTAACCAATGAAGGTGATTGGACGCTCGACCCCTTTGGCGGTGTCGGTTCCTCTCTAATCGCGGCGCTAAAACACAACCGATGCGGCATGATGATTGACAA
>DNPO01000335.1 GCA_003501375.1 Candidatus Sumerlaeota bacterium
TATCAATCGACGAGCCAAACTGCGGCGGGGGTTCAATTTCAGCAGACTGGATGTCCAACACCTCGGAAACGGTGTCCACCAGAATGCCCATTTGAACAATCCCACCCTGCGGCATGGCTGCACTGACCACGATAATGCATGTCTCAGGCGTATCCTCCTGCGTTTCCATATTGAATTTGCGACGGAGTTCGACCACGGGAATCACTTTACCACGCAGGTTGATGACCCCGCGTACAAACTCGGGCGTGCGTGGAACAGCCGTAATGTCCATTATCTTGATGATTTCAACGACTTTCAGGATTTCAATCCCATATTCCTCGCTGGCCAGACGAAATGTAAGATATTTGCCCGCCGATGCCTTGCCCTCTGTGTCTATTACTGCACCTAGTGCCTGCCCCATAATCGTCCTCCTCTGCCCTTGCGTTAATCCAGAGCGTTTCATGTAGAAAATGTGTTGTGATTGATCCCCCCGGTACTATACTCCCTTTATCGTACCAACCGGCCCAAAACTCAAGTAAAATCGGTTGACTTTCCACGGTTTTTCCCGCAAAATTCCTCCCGCGGAATTTGTCGAGAATGCCTGTTTTCATCCTTGATTCCGCAGCGCCGGGGATTTGCGAATAATCCTCATATTCTATGACTATTTTACCCCCCCCTCTTTCTCAAAAAGTCCCCCTTTCTTCCCGATGGGACCATCTGCCGCATTGCACCTCCCGTTGCAATCGCTATCTCGCGCGCATTCCCAATCCTAAAATCGGCGTGGTCAACGCCATTCTGGAAAGTTACGAGCACATTACCCGTGTCGGAACCTATGATATCCGCAACGGGATACTGGAAATCATCGTCCCGGCTGAATGGGACGAGGAGTTCCAATCTGCTGCTGCTCATATTGCTGAAAAAATCGAATGGGTGTTTCTCGCTTGGGAACGCCCGATGCAACGCTCCAAAGACTGATCACCCTATCCCATAATTTCCCTGGAACCTCCCATGAAAAGCAACCGTATTGCCGCTAATATCATGTTCGGGCTTGGCATCTTCTACATGACTCTTATTGTGCTAGCCATGACGCCTTGGACGCAGCAGTTGGATGATATTAAAGAAGCCATCATGTACACCCTGGCACCGTTACCACTTGCAGGCTATTTGCTTTTGGTTGGTCTGGGCTATCTTGAAACGCCCCGACGCGGCATCTTATGGTCTTTTGTGGCATATATTGCTGTCATGGTCGTTTCCACCCTGCTCGCACGCCCCTACTGTCATTGGTCAGGATGGCTGGGCGTTATGTGGCAACTGCTCTTGCTTGGGCCTTTTATCGCTTTCTTCTCCTATAGTGGCATCCAACGTCGCCTCTCCCGCGTCGCCACCTACATCACCCTTCTCGCGCTGGGCACCATCATTTTCGGGCTGCTGATCCACGGTGTCCCCACCACCGATGGCAATCGCAGCGGTCTGGGCACCTGGGTGGTGAAATACTATGAAAAAGAGGCGCAGCCCCTCAACGGCCGTCTGAACATTATTGACAAACAACTCGAGCAACTTTCAAAAGAGTATGAGGGAGCCAAAGACAAAGCGGCTCAGGACAGCATTCGTCAACGCGCACAAGACCTGCAGGGTGAAGCCGTGCAGTTAACGGATTCCCTGAACGAGATAACTGGTGGATTTGTGTATCGCCTGATGTCTACATTCGATGAACCCACCGCCAAAGCGCAACCCATGTCCACCATCTTGAACCGGCAGTTTTACGCCGCGTTCCTGCTGTTAATACTGCCCTTCGCTATTGGCTCCTTCCTGATTTCCGGGGATTGGTTCAAATGTTTCCTCACCGCCCGCACCGAAACCGCCCGTATGGATGCCCTCTTTTCTAAACAGGTGTTTTGGCAATTGCTTTGCCTGTTCGTCACGGTCGCCGGATTTTACAGCCTGATGAAAACGGAAGCCAAAGAAAGTATCTACGGCGGTCAAATCGTGATCGTCGTCATGATCGTCGGACTATACCTCTTCTGGCAACGCCGCCCCTGGAAACACCGGGGACAGGTGCTGGCTGCCATGACCGCCTTCTTCGGTATTACCCTCCCCCTCTTTTTGGTCGGCTACGGCCCCAAACTCCTGCAAATGTTCCGCCCCGGCGATGCCAACGGTAGCAAGGTAACCAACTTCGCCGTCTCTATCGTTTCACGCCAGATCATCTGGGGGGGCGCCTTTGATATTTTCTTCGACAATCCCATTTGGGGAGGGGGGCCTAAATCCTTCGGAGCCTTGTTCCCCTTCTACCGCCGCCCAGATTATAACCTCTGGGAAATTTCACACCGCACACTCTCCTGCCACAACTACTTCATCGATATCTTCTGCGACACCGGAATTCTGGGCGTGATCGCCTTTGGTGCTTTCTTCGGATTTCTTATGTGGAAAGCGCTGGTTTCCATTCGCACCGATCCCGATCCAAAAAATTCAACACTCACCCTGTGCGCCCTTGCCGGCCTCGCAGGCTTTATGATGAACAACATGATCAGCCCCAACGCCCGCTGGGTCATTGGTTCCAACCAACTCTGGATGGGATTGGGCATTCTGGCCGGGATTGTCAACCGCCCCCGCATCAAACAGGGCGATGGCGAACGCGAAGGACGCCACGCGCCCACCCGCACCCAAAGTCGCATCGCGCTCGCGCTCTTTGGGTTCACCCTGATTGGCTGGGCCTATTCCGCCGCCTACGGCGTCAATTTCTTCAACTCAGCCCAAGCCCAATGCCTCGGGCAGTACCATTCGCGAGAAAGCGATACCAACAAAGGTACCATTGTCATGCAAGGGCGGCGCTTTCTGGACATGATGGATAAGGAACTCCGCAAACCCGGCCTTACCCGCGAACAGTTGGCTGAAATCAATGCGCGCAAAGCGGCGGACATGAAAAAATATGAATCCGCCCGCCTCACCGCCATGCACTTGTTCGAGGAATCCCTCCGTCTGTGTCCCACCAATACCACGGGTTATTACAAAGTGGCAACGATGTACCAAGCGGGACGCAATTTTGAATCGAGTCCGCTGGATGTGGAAAATGCCTTGGGTGCTTATAAGAAATTACAGGAACTCGGCCCCGAGTACGCGCAAATCCGCACCAACCTCCGCAATGTTTACGAAGTTCTGGGAAAACCGGAAAAAGCGCTGGAGCAAGGGCGCCGCGCCGCTCAACAAACTGTGGATGTCGAAATCAACAAGGAATTCATC
>DNPO01000181.1:0-9488 GCA_003501375.1 Candidatus Sumerlaeota bacterium
GCAATTTCCGTTTCGAGACCCCGCGTTGGCATCGGTTGTTTTTGCATACAATCCTGTTAGTAGCGCTCACGAGCGCAATTACGCATGTAACGCTGCGGGAAGAGTTGTACCCGCAACAAATACGTATCGGAAACGGTGTTGAAGGAAAGAAAGGGTTTGAGTCTGTTTTATCAACGAATCCTTTTCCACTATCGAAAAAAATCGCCGTGACAATCGTGTCTTGGATAGCGCCTGCATCCATCAAAAACCCGGAAAAGTCCTGGCGTGGAAGAATGGCGCTGGCTTTGTTCCAATATCTCAATATCAATGCACCCCCTCTGGCCAACACCCACATAGAGAACCTTTCTCGAACTCCAGGGAATAACCGTCTGAGCGCAACCCTTTCAATGAAAGTTAACAAGCCTTCTGATACGACCACCGTCCTCTGGTCGCAGGTCGTTGAAATTGATCTGGACAAGCATCAACTCAAGTCATTTGATCCTGAACTCCACGGCCTCACCTATGCGCTGGAAATAAAAAGGAACACGCCCTCAGCCCATCCGTCGCAAAATACGCTCCCGGGAAATGTTCCACTTCCAGCCGCTACTGATTTTCCAAGTGGTATGGTTCTGGATGGCATTCACATTCCTGATTCCTGGGGGCGCTGGCCTATTCATCCCAAGTTGGGCCTCTGGGGATTGCTACAAGGCGAAAAGGATTCACCGGAAAAATCATTCTTGGTCAAGAAGAACGCCAACGGCGATTGGAGCACGGTGGACAGCGCCATCCTGGAAACATCCTTATCGGGTCGTTATTCTGTATCTGCAGACGGCAAGTGGTTTATGCGCACCTGCAGATATTATACTTCCGATAGTCTTACAGATACTTCTGTTACTGTTTTTGCCACGGATCATTCCACCAGTTGGACGATCAGCAACCCACAGAGTAAATTACCCATGCGACAGTTTTTAAGTTGGGGTTATGGTTCAGAGGAAGATTTTCAGAGGATCAACCATCGCGGGGTGTATTCTTTTTTGCCCGTTTCACCCAGCGGCAGGTTCCTTGCCTTCCAACGTGTCCAAGAAACAACGGTTGCCAGCAGCGGAAAATTGCGGGAATTCAGAGATATCATTGACGGTCCCGAGTTGATTGAAAGTTACCTGCTGGACTTACAAACGGGAAAAGAAATCACGCTACGGCAACAGAAAACCTCACTGTCGGAGTCGCGCCAAAAGATGTTGAAGAAGTTAATGCAAACAAAGGCTTGGGAAGAATGGATGCAAGCGGATAAGGATACGGAAGGCAAATGCGCCAGGGAAGTGAGAAAAACGGAGGAATACGAATCCCTGCTATGCACATTGGGCATTGGAGCGTTTATGCCCGTTTGGGCTCCGGATCAGGATCGTTTGGCGCTCTGGAATGAAGAGGATCGGACAAAAATTTATTTGTTCGATGTTTCGGCGGATGCGGTGGTGGACGGCCCGCGCGTTATCGACCTGGGCGAGAATTCTCATCTGGATGATATGGGTTTCTGGGATAGCAAAACCCTGCTCACGCTGGATGGAAGTAGAAGTTCTTTGTCCAAGATTGATATCGAAAAAGCCGCGCAGCGTTGAAACGTCCGCCTCGATTAGCCCATAGTAAAGAGAAGGTTTTGTTGTTTGGTTTTTCAAAACCCTGAAAAAAAACTTTGACTGTCCGCATTGCAGCAGGTAGAATACTTCTTCGGCCCGGAGAACGGGTCCGAATAGTTTAGTGACTCTCGGAGTCTGCGCGACGTTCGTCTTTGAACTTGGTCAGGTCGAAAGAAGCAGCCATAAGAAGTAATGGGCGTGTGCGTGTGATTCCGGGGGTCTCTAAACGGTTCGGGCTTGAGTTTCCGGGCCGTTTTTTGTTTTACCGTTGCGATTTCAGGCGGTTTTTCTCTCCGCCTGTCAGGGTGGGGGGTGTTGTACTTGTAAGTTGAATTCAGACAAAATATTGACCACGAAAAACACGAACCACACGAAAACTTCAAAAAGTAGTTTTCGTGTGGTTCGTGTTTTTTTGTGGTTCGTGCTTTTATGTTTATACCCGGAATTCGCGAATCACATCAATCACGCGCAACTGATCCTCATGCCGCAGTTCGTTATAAAACGGCAGACGGATCAGCGTGTCGCTTACTTTTTCCGTAACCGGGCACAGTCCTGCCTGCCCGCCGAATTTCAATCCCATGTCGGACAGGTGCAAGGGTAGATAGTGGAAAACGGAAAGGATATTATTTTTTTTCAGATGCGCAATCAGCGCTTGACGCCGTTCCAAATTGGGCATGAGAATGTAAAACATGTGGTACGCTTGCTGGCAATGCTCGGGTACAATGGGCAATCGCACGCCGTTGCTCACGGCCCAACTGCTCAGCCCATCGCTGTACGTGTCCCAGATGCGAGAACGATGTTCCTGTATGTGGTCCTTCCCTTCCAACTGCGCATAGAGAAACGCGGCTAGGATGTCGGACATCAGGTAACTGGAACCAATGTCCACCCAGGTGTATTTATCCACCATGCCGCGAAAAAAACGGCTACGATTGGTGCCTTTTTCACGGATGATTTCCGCGCGGTCACAGAGGACGGGGTCGTTGATCAGCACCGCGCCCCCCTCACCGCACGTAATATTTTTTGTTTCATGAAAACTTTGCGTTGCCATGCAGCCGATGGAGCCAAGCGGGCGCCCTCGGTACAGCCCGAACAAACCGTGCGCGTTGTCCTCCACCACGGCAATGTTGTGCTTGTTAGCGACCTGCATGATCGTGTCCATCTCGCACCCCACCCCGGCATAATGCACCGGCACAATGGCACGGGTACGCGGTGTGATAAGCGATTCCAGTTGCGTTTCGTCGAGGTTCAGCGTGTCCGGGCGAATGTCCGCGAAGATCGGTTTTGCCCCACGCAGCACAAAGGCGTTGATGGTTGAAACGAAGGTGAACGATGGAACAATGACCTCGTCGCCGGGCTGGATGTCCAACAAAATAGCGGTCATTTCCAGCGCGTGGGTGCAGGACGTGGTGAGCAACGCCTTGTGCGCGCCCGTTTCTTTTTCCAGAATGGCGTGGCACTGTTTGGTGAACGGTCCGTCGCCGGAAATGTGCCCGTTCTCAATGGACTTGGCGATGTAGACCAGTTCCTTACCTTCAAAGCAGGCTTTATTAAACGGAATAAATTCCTCCGTCATGGTGTGAGAACTCCTTTGTTATTTTGCACGTGCGGTAATGATGATGCTACTTCCCGTAGGGATGCGCCATTGGCGCTGAATAAACGCCATTTCCATCCCGTGAAAAAGACCGAGTACCGGACGTATCCAACTGGCAAATGTTTTATGGTAGCGGACGCTTTCCACTTGGGAAACCTGTTGAGGAACCGGTTGCCCCAACCGGTACGGGAGCGAACGCAGAAGAAAAATGGGTAGGGGTAGATAGGCGAAAAAGTACGTGGCGTAATCGACTTCAAATCCGGACTGCTCTAACAAACTGGCAAGTGTTTTTACGGAATAGCGTTCGTGGTGTCCGGCTATTTTATCCTCGTTAGACCACAACGCGCGCAGAGCGGGAACGGTCAAATACAACCGTCCATCAGGAACCAGCACGCGACGAAATTCCTGGAGCAATTCCAGCGGTTGGGGCAGATGTTCCAGCACGTCGAACGAACCAATGGCAGAAACCGAGTGGTTTTTAAAATGCGCATCTTCCAGAGTGGAGCAAATAACCGCTGGCAGGCCGCGCTCCTTACCATTTTTTGCGCCGACCGGGTCCGGTTCCAACAGTACGGTTGAGAACCCCGCTTCTTCCAACCCACGACTGACAAAACCATTGCCGCCACCGACGTCGAGAATGAATCCATTCGGAGGGAACAACCTCGCCACAGACGCAATTGTTTTGTTCCGTTGGCAAAACCAAAACGATTCTTCTTCTACGGCGCGATAACACTCCAACCCATCCGATGGATAGGAACGGGGGGCGCTGTGGCTGGAAAAATAAACACCGTTTTCGTCGGGTATCAAATCCGAGGTCAGGTCGGGAATAGAAGGGCGTGTGGTGGCAGATTGATGGGTGTCGGGCATGAAAATCTTGGCTCAAAACTTGAGAAGTAATCCAGATATTTTCGGGAATTGTTCCCGCTCGCTGCAGGATACCACAGAAATGGAGCGGGGGGTCAAGAAACTTTCGCGCGAATGACAGGTCTCCTCTCTTTCTTTTCGTTTTCCCCTTGTAAATCCTGCGCATTCTGACTAATTTTTAGATGAGTCTTTGACCCGCCGCGCACCATACCGTGCGGCATCCGCACACACCCACTGAGGAGTTCCTAAAAATCATGCCTGTTCCTGTTTTCCAAACCAGCGCTGGTTATCAGATCAAATCCGGCGATTATTTACTTTTGCTTTTCCAAAATGAAAAGACCCCCTGCTTCGACAAAAAGGCTTTGCCGCAACCCGTGCTCGATGTGCTGAAAGCGCCCAAGGATAAGGGCGGCGTCAGCACCGTTTTCCGTGGATTAGTTGGTAAGGATGAACTCTTCGTCCGCGCCGCGCGTCTGGATGGGAAAATTCAAACCGCTGCCACCAATGCCAAAGTTGCCGCTGCCAATGCGCTCGACCTCGCGCGCAAGGAAGGTGCAATGCGTTTGGTTATTCTGCTGGATGCTGCTGCGAGTGATGTGGTGGTCAACGTGCAGGAAGGCGTGGTGATGGGCGGCTATGTATACGACCGCTTCCTTTCTGACAAGAAAAAATCGCTGCCCGTTGTTGCGGTTCTCAGCGAGAAAAACGCATTCAAATCCGAACTCGCCAAAAACAACGTTCTGCTCGATTACATGAGCATCGCACGCGATTTGCTCAACGAGCCACCCAATTACATGCGCCCCCCGCAGTTGGCCGACGCGTATGCCAAGGCTGCCAAAGCCGCTGGTCTCAAAGTTACCGTCTGGGATGAGAAACAACTGGCTAAAGAAGGTTGTGGCGGTACGCTCGGCGTGGGCAAGGGAAGCGCGGCGCAACCGCGCATTGTCATTGCCGAATATGCCCCGCGCGGTGCGAAGAAGCACCTGGCGCTGGTGGGCAAGGGACTTACGTTTGATACGGGTGGCTATTGTCTCAAACCCGGCGATTCCCAAGCCAGCATGCAGTTTGATATGGCCGGTTCCGCTGCCGTGATGATGGCCGCGTGCGCCATTGCCAAACTCAAACTCCCCATCCGTATTACCGCTATTACTCCCATTGCGGAGAATATGATTTCCGGTGATTCTTTCCCCACCACATCCATTTTGACCACGCGTTCGGGCCGCACCATCGAAGTGCGCAACACCGATGCGGAAGGCCGTTTGGTTTTGGCCGATGGATTGGCGCTGGCTGTTGAGCGCAAACCAGACTATGTGGTGGATGCCGCCACGCTGACCGGTGCCGCATGCGTTGCACTGGGTAACGATTTGGCTGCTGTGTTCGGGTCTGATGCGAAATTTACAAAAACGTTGTTGGAAGCCAGCGCTGTTGCGGATGAGTGCTTCTGGGAATTGCCGTTGTTCGCGCCCTACCGCGAGCAACTCAAGAGCGACTACGCCGATTGCAAAAATATTGGCGCGGGCCGTTACGGTGGCGCCATCATCGGCGCGCTGTTCCTCGAACCCTGGGTGCCCGAAGGGATGCCGTGGTTACATCTCGACATTGCCGGTCCCGGCGGGAAGGAAGCCGACATGGCGCATTTGGGTAAAGGTGGCAAGGGGTTCGGCGTAAAAACCCTGGTGGCGCTTGCAGAAAAACTGGCGTAAAAATAAAAAGATAATACCGTGGGGCGTACAGGAACTCCTCAAAGTCTAACCCATTTTGAGATTGGCTTTCTGTGGCCTGTGGAGTGCGACTGCATCTTTGCTGTTCTGCGGTTTGCCGCAGTTTGGCATCGCTTCCCAACATACCGATTCTCCAAGAAGTTGAACGCACGGCAAGCCGTGCTGTAAAAAGCGGCAGCAAGCAGTCGCACTCCACAGAGGACTGCAATTTTTTTGCCGTTCTCTGTGTTTTCTGTGCCTCGGTGGTGAAAACGGGGGCGGTTTGTAATTAACCCCGGCGTCTCTTATTTTCCCCAGTGCGCCTCGTGCTCTTTGGTGCGTCCAGATAAAACGGTTTTGCCTTGGGTTCGGGCGGTTGTATCTTTGCTTTGCCCTTTCCCGGACGGGGTTCGTGCGCCAGATACAATTCCATCTCACCCGCCGTTACGTCCACCTTGTTCACCTGTACGCGGACGCGCTGTCCTAATCGGTAGGTTTTGCGCGTGGATTGCCCCACCATGCGTGTGTAGTTCTCATCTGGCAAATAGTAATCGTCCTCCAGAGCGCGTACCGGCACCATGCCTTCCACGGGGAAGTCCACGAGTTCTACCAGAAACCCGCGCTTGAACACGCGCGAGACCCAACCGTCAAAAATGCCGCCGATTTGATCGGACATAAACTCCATCGATTTAATGTCCACCGCCTGGTACTCGATGGATTCTGCATTGTCCTCGGTCTGGTTGCACTGGTTGGCCGTGCTGTCCAGCGATGCGCGCAAGGCTTCGATCTTATCCGGCTGCGACAACTCCCCATGCAGCAAGTCCTTGATAATGCGGTGCGTGAGCAGGTCGGGGTAGCGGCGGATGGGCGAGGTGAAGTGGCAGTAGCATTTGGACGCCAGCCCAAAGTGTCCGTGGTTGATCTGCGAATATTCCGCGCGCATGAGCGCCCCCAGCAGCAGCCGCTGCCCAATGTGCCCGCCGTCCTTGCGTCCGAGCACTTCCACGATCGGCTGGTAAAACGACGGCTTCGGCTCCACTTTTTTTGGCACCTTCACGCCGAACATTTCCAGCGCGGGCGCAATGCGTTCCAGCCCGCTGGGGTCAGGAATATCGTGGATGCGGTAAAGGAACGGCAGTCCCTTCGCGCGGAGAAATTCCGCCACGGTTTCGTTCGCAATCAGCATGCACTCCTCAACGAGACGATGGCTCTCCAACCGGTCGCGACGGTGCAACCCAATCGCGTCGCCTTGCTCGTTGCATTCGACAAATCCCTCGGGCAAATCCAAGTCCAACGCGCCACGGCCCATGCGCATTTTGTTGAGCGCGCGCGCCACTTCGCGCAGTTGCAACAGATCGTCGCCGATGTCGGCGAAGCGGAAGGTGTCGTGTTCTTTTGGCTTGTCGAAAAACTCCTGTACTTCCTGATAGTGCAGTTTGTGTCGCGAGTGAATGACCGATTCGAACACCTCGGGATGCAGTACCGTGCCCGCGTGGTCAATCTCCATCAGGCAGGTGAGGGCAAAACTATCCTCCCCCTGTCGTAAACTGCACAGTTCGTTGCTGAGGCGTTCGGGTAGCATGGGCACCACACGATCCACGGGATAAATACTGGTGCCGCGTCGCAATGCTTCAATGTCCGTCGGGTCGTTTGCTTGCACATACTGCGCTACGTCGGCGATGTGAACGCCAAGCAACCAGTTGCCGTTTTCGAGCAGGCGAACGGATAACGCATCGTCGTGATCCTTCGCGGTGATCGGGTCGATGGTGCAAATGGCCCAGTCGCGCAGATCACGCCGCAATGCAATTTCGCGCTCGGACGGCGGTTGAAATTTTTCCACACGTTGCAATACCGCTGCGGGGAATTCCATCTCAACGCCCAAGTCGCGCAACAACGCCAGAATATTGATTCCCCGGTCGCCGGGGTTGCCGAGAGTCTCTTCAATCTCGCCCGCGAGATCGTCATCCTGCTGCTTGGGCCAACGCGTGATGCGGACGCGCACCCAGGCGGCGTCGGCCAATTCTTCTTTCGGTGGAACGTGGGGAATCTCGATCAAGCGCCCCACTTTCGCGTTGCGCGGCAATACATAGCCGCCCAGCCCGGTACGTTTGAACTGGCCCACAAGAAACTTATGCGCGCGTTCCAGTACGTTGAGCACGCGTCCTTCGTGCCGCCCCTTGCGCCCCATAAAAACCTCGGCCTCAATCGTGTCACCGTCCATGGCAGAACCCAAGTTATCTGGATGGATGTAGAGGTCGGTACCGTCTGGCGCACCTTTGAGCAGGAAGCCCATGCCTTTGTCCGACACATGCACCACGCCGCTTGCGCCTGCTGCGGGTTTGGGTGCGGAGAAGTGCTTGGAGCCGAAGCGGATCACTTTGCCCTCTTTTGCGAGATTCAGCAGGATATGCGCTGCCATTTGTTTGTACGCGGGCGCGGCGCCGACCTCTTCCAAAATTGCGCGTAACGAAATGGCTTGTCCGCCGTGGGCGTTAATAATCTCAAGAATGTTATCAGGGGTAAGGTTCATGGGAGGGTTCTCGATTCAGAATGTCTGCTGTACTGATAAGACCACACTTGGCGTTCAGACGCAACGATAGTCAACCAGTAAGCGATTAAAACGCCCGATTTCTCCTGTTTGTTCAAAATTTGTTTTCATCTTATGAACACAAAATTTCCGAATCATTCCGAGTGTGTTACAGGTCGTTTTTCACTTGGCGCCGTACCGGAACCGGAGTATTCCTACGCTTGCGGTTGACGCGGATGGGCTGCGGCAATTCGTGGTAGCAGCGGAAAAGCCCGAGAAAAAAGCGGATAAGAGAGAGTGAACACAAACCCTAAAGGAGATTAAAATTATGAGCACGAATACCAATGAAACCATTTGCTGTGAAAAAGTAGTGGAGATGGAAGAGGCTGTGTTGGTGCAAGAAGCCGTAACGGCAAAAGAACCCCGCATTAACAAAAAACGTTTAGCGTTCATGCTGGGTGTGGGGCTGTCCATCACCGTTGTTCCCACGCTACTGTGGGCTGCGTTTGTAAACGACAATGGAAACACCGCATCACGACGCAACGGAGAAGACCTGCTTCAGCCCCTGCGCGAGCGGCAGCGGGTGATTGTGGCGGACAAATTTTACGGTGTTGAAGGTGGCACCGTAGTACACATTTTGCGCGTAACGCCAGATGGGTTTGTGGCGGAGTTGCCGGATTACTTTAACGGCAATCCCAAAGGAATGATCATTTGCTACGACAAAAACGGTGCTGCCACCACGCCAAAAGATAAGGAGTACAACATTCTTCGTCCGTTGGACCTGATGCAGAAATAAATTTGTTTCCGCGGATGATGGCGCGCGCTCTTGGGCAAGAATGGGAGGAATTCTTGTTCAAGAGCGCGTTTTTTTGTGCCTTTAACCTTTTGGGGCGCGCGGGGAGTAGGATGCACCAACTCACCGCTTTGTCTACCCCCAGGTGGGGGGATTAGAACTTGAATCCGCGACTCTCTGATTGCAACTTGGTATAAATAACCTATGGCTGGCTCGGGGAACTGGGGCAGAGGGTGATGCTCGCACTTCCGTTGGGTGTTTTTGCTTATTCCACAATCTCAAACGGAATCGCAGGCAGCACCAGAATGGGACGCATTTGTTTGTTCGCCGCCTGCGGTTTTGCAGCGGCTTTCCCGTTTGCCTGCCGCTCTGCCATGACGTGAACAATCAGGTTGCCCTT
>DNPO01000181.1:9830-14613 GCA_003501375.1 Candidatus Sumerlaeota bacterium
TTGACCCCTTGCAACGTAATTCCGTCCATCGGATCATTCAATTTCAACGTCACGTTAGGCGGCACAGAGCCGTTGGCTGGCACCAACTGAATGGCTGCGCTTTTCCCCGCAGGAATCTTTATGGGAATCGGCGTAATAACATTTATCTCGTTTTTCCCTGCACCGCGCGCCAGAACGTTTACCAAAAATTCCTGCGCAGGAACCAAGTGGTGATAACTAAATGCTTGTTGCATATCTTCGGCGGGAACCGCCGGATGCACTGTGTTTTTTCCAGCAATGGCGGCGGAACCTTCCAAGTGCAACGCGATCGGATCGTCAAAACGCGCGGCAGGTGCTTTCAGCGTGAGTTTGATGCTGTCTTGGTTGGCGGGTATTTTTGCGCCCGACAATGTGAAACTGGTGGTGAGGTCTTTCAACTGCAACGCGATTTCTCCGGTGAACCCATCGCGCCGTAACGCGTAAACCGTAAATGGCACGCTGGCTCCCTGCCGCACGTTCAATGCGGAGGGAACAACGCGCAATTCAAAATTGGGCTGGGGATTGCTGATGCGGAGGCGGTATCCATATTCCGGCCCGCCCGCATGCTGCACATCGCCGAGATAAAGGTAGTACGTTCCCGCGGTGGGCAGCGTTGCAGTCGCGAGCGAATCCGCATGGTGCGTGGTCAACCCCGCCCCCTTGTCTGTGCTATCATCATTAATCGCAATCTGCTTTCCGTTGGCATCCGTCAGACGTACGATGGAATCGAGCGGCGAATTGAGCCGTCGCGCCATTACTTCGGCCACGATTTGCTCGCCCGCTTTTCCCTCGAATCGGAACACATCCCAATCGCCCGGTTTGTCGATACGCCCGTTGATGATAATGGGCAGTTTCACCGCCTGGGCGCTTGTCTGCATATTGTTCGGTTCCGACTCATTCACTTCGGGCAATGTGTCCACCGCAAACGGTGCGCGGTTGGAAACCAGTTTGTTGCTCGTTGTTTCGGTAATGTTCAAAATGCCCGCCTGCTTGGGCGACTGGGTCAGTTTTGACTGTGGCAAATTCCAGCCTTTTATTTCGGTTTGCACGGAATCACCCATCTTGCAGCCCAAAGGAAAAATGCTGGTAATAAACGGGTTTTCACTCACGGTAATGCGGTACACAAAGTCTTCGCGTCCGCGATAAATCGAATCTTTAATTTCAAGGACATACTCCCCATTGGTTGGTACCTCGTAATACAACACCGGATCGATATTAAAACGGAAGTCATCATCGTAAGCGAGTTCTTTCCCCTTTGCATCGTACAGCGCAATGGTGGGCTGGAACCAACCCGGCACGGCATCGGCCAGATACGGCAAGAGCGCGCGGGCATTAACGTTGATGACAAGATGCTGCCCCTTGCGCGCGGCAAAGCGAAAATAATCGACATTGCCGGGCATGATGCGTCCGTTGATTGTGGAAGGAATGGTTACGTGCGTTTCCATCTTGACCAGGTTGGACTGACCGTCCGGCATGGACATCATCATCTCGCGATCGTCCTCGCCCTCGACGGATTCGCCCTCCAGCATTTCAGGCAACTGGCTCACGCAAAACGCGAGTGGGTTGGAAAGACCGTTCGGCGTATCGAGGCGGATTTCACGCATGCCCGGTTCTGCATTGGGCGCGATTGAAAGCGTCACCACCGCCGAATCAGAAAACGCTGGGGAATTCCGGCGCTTCTGAAACGTGGCCAGTTTCTTTCGAATATCCAGAAACTCTTGTTCTTCCGCACTAGTCAGGGGAACGGTGAGCGTAGAGGGCAGGGCATTCGTTTGGAGCGTGCCAGAGGTTGGCTTTGCAGGCACCGGAGGTTTAGCTCCGGGGCGCGTGGCTTGTTTGCGGGCTTGCAGTTCTTTTTGGCGATCTCGCAGAAATTCCACTTCTTTGCCGCTCGGGGGCTTGGTGAAACTTTCAATCGTTCCCTCCACGCCCGAGCCGGAAACGCGGACATCATGCACACCGACCAATCCTTGTCCACCCAACGTAACCCGAACGTTTGTTCCCTGCTGCCCCCCGGCTGGGTAGACAAAGTTGATGCGTTGCGCCAGTGCGGGAGAGGCAATAGCGAGAGTAAAGAACGCCAAGCAAAAAAACGTTTGGGGAAAACGGGAAAAGAGCATGGGGATCACCTGTAGAGGAATTGTCCTTTTTGTCTTTGCAGTCCTTTACGTCCCTTGCTCAAAGGACATAAGGGACTGCAAAGACAAAAAGGACTTCTGTGTACATGTTACATAATTTCCTTCAACCGACCGCCGGTTTTAGCAGTTGGGCTGCTGTCGGTCAGGCGAATATCCTGACCTTGCGGATGCGGCAATTTCGCATTCGGGTCCAGCCCCATCAGTTCATACATACTGCCGAGCAAATCCCCGGGATACACCGGACGCTCCTTGACCTTTTCGCCACGCGCGTCGGACTCACCCACGATATGCCCCCCCTTGAAACCACCACCGGCAACCAGGCAGGAAAATACGGTGCCATAGTGTCCGCGTCCCCCCTGCCACGGCGGTTCCCAGTCCACCTTGGGCGTGCGACCAAACTCTCCGCAGCACCAGACTATCGTGCTATCCAACATGCCGCGATCCGACAGGTCTTGCAAGAGTGTTGCAAGTCCTCTGTCCAACTCCGGCAGTTTGCGCTGCATAGCCTGGAAGTGCTGCTTGTGCGTGTCCCAACCACCATAGTTAATTGTTACGTACACCGCGCCCTTCTCAACCAACCGCCGCGCCGCGAGACACGATTGACCGAATGTGTTGCGTCCGTATTGGTCGCGCACTTCGTTTTTTTCCTGTGACAGATCAAAGACCTTGCCCGCATCGCCCAGAATTAAATCGTATGCCGTTTTTTCGCAAGCAGATGCAGCGGCCAGTTGCGCATTGCCTGGCACCGCCTTGTCGAGCGTGTTCAACTGGTGCAGGTACTCGCGCCGATTCTGCTGCCGGAAGTCGGTGATGTTCGACGAGACCACGCCTTCGACCGCAAAACGCCCCGCAGCGGGATCGCCACCCGTGGCAAAGGGCTTGCACTTGGAACCCAGAAAACCCGCTTCCGAAAAACGCCCCTGCGGTTGGGTGAGCACTATGTACGGCGGAATCAATCCCTTGTATCCGACATCAAAGGCTTTGAATTGTGCAGTAACCGCACCGACGCAGGGATAGACAATTCCGTCGCCTGGTTGGCGTCCTGTTTGCGTCAGATACGCCGCCGTCTCATGGCCGAAATTTCCGTGTGTCATGCTGCGAATGAGCGAATACTTATCCGCTATTTTTGCCAACATCGTCAGTTTTTCATTGATCCAAATTCCCGGCACATTCGTCGCCAGCGGAGTTTTGAATGGCCCGCAATAGTCGTATCCCGCATCGGGCTTTGGATCGAACGTGTCGATGTGGCAGGGGCCGCCCCACAACCAAACCTGGATAACCGCCTTGGCTTTGCCCGCCACCAGGGACGGAATAGCCGTAGCCACGGGCGTTGGTTCTGCCCCCCACAGTAACGATTTGCCCAGCAATCCTGGCGCAAAGGCCAACCCCGCAGCGCCCAACAATCCGAGGCGCAACGCGTCGCGGCGCGTAATGCGTTTGCCATCGGGAGTAATGAAAGGAGTCTCTTTGTTCATGGTGTCACCTTGATGCCCGGTTATTGATTTTTAGTGCCGATACAAAAACTCATCCGTATTAATCAACGCCCAAATCAAATCCACCGCCGCCTCGCGCTTGGCCGCAGGCGGTGTGTTCTGCGTATACAATTGTACAAGACGAAGTTCCTCCTCTGACGGCAAACGCGACAGAATGGTCAGGTAAATTTGATCCACCAAATCCCGCGGTCTCTTTTGGTAGGTTTCTAAAATCGCCTTTAACTTTTTGCTCTGCTCAATCTTGCGCTGCACGTGGGTGGAGTTTAAAAAGTGCAACCGCTGATCCGCCGACGGATGATTGTTGCGCTCCGATTCCCATCCCGTATCCCGCGCGGGGCGCCCGAACATTTCGAGGAAGGGACTGGTGATGCTGCCGTCCGACAGCGTGATGGAACGCTTCTCCTCTGGGACAAACGTAAACGGTTCAGGAATCGGGCTGGAGTATTTTTCCGTGGAACTGGTGATGTTATCCAACGCATCGATGAGCACTTCTGCCTCCAGGCGCCGAAGCGGATATTCTGCAAAATTTGCTTCAGCCTCCGGCTTCTTACTCCGGGGAATGCACGATAATTGATAGGTTTGCGAATTCAGAATGAAGCGAAACAACTTCTTCATGTCGTACTTCGAATTTACCATTTCCTTCTCCAGCAGTGCGAGCAACTCGGGATTCTGCGCTGGATTATCCGGGCGGATGTCATCAGGTTCATGGATGATACCGCGTCCCATGAACCACGACCACGCACGGTTGGCAATGTTCCGGGTAAACCATTTATTCTTGGGCGTAATCAACCAGTCGGCAAACGCCTCGCGCGGATCACGATCGGGTAACAAGCGCGCGGTAGTTCCATCCGGGAATGTGCCGATGGTTACCTCGCCATTGCTCTTGGTCTGGTCGAAATAAACGATCTCTTCCTTCCATTCCAGCGTGGACTTATATCCGACACGCGAGAAAAACACAGCCAGGTTTTTCGCCTGATCCTTCGGCCAGGTTTCCGTGCGCGTTCCCATTAGCGAGAGCGCCACCATTTGTGCCACCCCTTCAGGTGTTTTGTTCGGCACGGCACGCAAAAAGTTGACTGGCGCCACGCGAAAGTTGCTCCCGTTGGAGATCAGCAGTTCACGAGCAAACTGATC
>DNPO01000198.1:0-2632 GCA_003501375.1 Candidatus Sumerlaeota bacterium
GTAACAAACTCAAGATGCACCCAATGTGTGACGGTTCCGCTTATTCTGCTTGTGGCGCAAGGGACAGTGTGCTACAAAAAACGAGGTGTTGCGTTGGTTGCTGGTGTGCCATTTTTTCTTGAAAACGGATACCGTATGTCCCTTCCCGCAGAGTCTCAGTCGGTGGTGGTGGCAGAAGAAGCGACGGAACCTAAGCGGGATTGGGCCGCGATTGTCCGTCTGATCGGTTTGTTGCTGGTGATCATTGCCGGTATTGTGCCGCGTCTGACGCAGTATGTTTTCAACCGCTCGCTGTGGTTGGATGAGTCTTTTTTTGCGCTGAATTTTACGGAACGCTCGTTTATGGGGCTGTTCCATCACCCGCTCGATTACGATCAGTCGGCGCCCATTGGTGTTCTTCTTGTTTGCAAATTATTTATGCTCGCGCTGGGCGATAGCGAATATGTGTTGCGGCTTCTGCCGTTGATTGGCGGAATTGCAGGATTGTTCTGCTTCTGGAAACTGGCGGCGGAATGCGTGGGTGTGGGAAAACCGCACCACGTGCCCTTCACGATGATCTTTCTTTCCGTTGTCCTCTTGGCAACGTGTGAGCGACTGATTTATTACGCATCCGAATTCAAGCCCTACTCCACCGATGCGACGGTTGCTGTTTTGTTGTTTTTGGGAACCGCTACTATCATGCAAAGGGGTATCACCATCCGGCGGGCGGTTTGGTTTGGGATCGGCGGTGTGGTGGCTTTTTGGTTTTCGTTCCCCGCTGTTTTTGTGTTGGGGGGCGTGAGTTGCGCCTTGCTGCTGCACGCATTGAAAAAAAAGGATGTTCTGTTGGCGTGGTGCGCGGTGGTCATGAGCATGGTTTGGGTGTGCAACTTCGTGGGTTACTATGCATTATTTCTGTCGCAAACGGTCCAAAGCCCCTACCTTCAGGGATATTGGCAAAATGCGTTCATGCCTTTGCCCTTGGGAGAGTTGAGCTTCAACTGGTTCACGCGGTCTCTCTCCTCCTTCATTCGGGAGCAACTGGGGCTTTCTGTTTGGCAAGGCTCAGTTACCCTGTTGTTGATTGTTGGGTTGTTTGCGATTTGTTGGCGGTCACTTGCATTGGGGTGCTTGTTTCTGGTGCCTGTTTTTCTGACGATTGCCGCTTCCGCCGTGCACAAATACCCCTTTACGGGACGCCTGATTCTTTTTCTGGTGCCATCTTTTCTTCTGGTGATTGCCGAGGGAATTGGATGGATTCAGGGTGTTTTGCCCAAGCCATTGCGCTGGCTCGGGTGGATACTGATTGCGCTGTTTGTATTGCCTTTGGTGGGCGCTGCGTTTGATTACGTGCCGCATCCGCGTTCGTGCGAGGAAACGCGTCCGATGATGCAGTATATGAAGCAGAATTTGCGTCCGGGCGACACGGTGTATGTTTACTACAAGACGGAAACGGCGTTCAAATATTACGCACACCTGCTGCCCTTCTCATTTCCCAATGTGATCATTGGAAAGTGTGGGCGGGAGAATAGTTCGGTGTATTATTACGACTTGCAACAATTGCGGGGAAAGGAGCGGGTCTGGATTCTTTTCTCGCACATCTATTACCAGCATGGGGATGAGGAGAAACTCTTTCTGAAGCATCTGGGCCGAATGGGAGAACCGTTGGATACGCGACGTGCTCCGGGAGCGTCGGTGTATTTGTATGATTTGAGCAAGAGTAGGTGAGGGGCTATTTTTAAAATGGCGCAGACTAGTTATCGTTCGGAACCTTGGTGGCGTATGTAAAAACGACTTCATTTTTTTTCGAGGTGCGGCGGCAAAGAGAACGGAGCAGGATGTTTTTTTCCTGTCGCGTTTTTACCGGGAAGCCATGCGGTTCATTTTGGTATTTAAAAAATTCCGCGCCTTTTTCTTCTACGTAGCGGCGGTGGTTTTTCAAGCGGGTTTCGATTGTTGCGTTGCCTGTCGCAATAGCGTCCTCTTTCAAACTATTTTGTGCAATTTTTGTCAGCGTGGGGTCTATCTCTACCAGCACGCTGTTGCGTTCCGCTGCAACTGCCGCAAGCGCGGTGGTGCCGGTTCCGCCGAATGGGTCGAGGACGGTGTCGCCTTTGACGGAGTACATGCAAACCAAACGGTGTGCGACCTCGAATGGGAAGGCGCCGCTACGGGTACGTACATCATCGCGGTTCATTTTTTGCCGGCTGCCTTTGATATCGAACCACACGTCGGAAAACCACGCGTTGCGCTCTTCCCAAAAGAATGCACTCTCTTGCCGGAGTGCTTTTTCTTCTGCGCTGGCAAAGGCGCGTTTTTTCCCCTTGCGCAGCACGAGGATATATTCGTGTTCCAGCGTGACATAGGCTCCGGCGGGCAACATACCTGACCCCATAAATTTGTTAGGCGCGTTGGTTTGCTTGCGCCAGATGATCGCGGGCAGGTTGCAAAAACCAAGTTGTAAGCAATGCTGCAAAATCCGCGCGTGGTTGGCGTAGAGTTGAAAGTTTCCCGCCAGTGTGCGTGTGGCGTCGCCGATGTTGATGCAGATGAATCCGCCGGGGATCAACACACGGTACATTTCGTCCCACACTTTGTCCAGCACGCGGTGCATGGCTTCGAACGCAGCCGGGCCATCGTCGCGTGCGAGTGC
>DNPO01000198.1:3037-8465 GCA_003501375.1 Candidatus Sumerlaeota bacterium
GGGTGGTTTGCATGGGAGTTCTATTTTCAGGGTGGCATAATCCAACACAGCAAGATAACCACAAAAGTCACGAAAGGCACGAAAAAAAGCATTCTCTCGCAAAGGTGCCGCTGCGAGAGAACGGTTGTAATGGGTTTCGTCTTGCTGGGTGCATCTTGAGTTTGTTACCGTCTTTGTAGTTCTTTGCGGCTTTGCGCCTTTGCGTGAAAAATGAAGTTGCCGTGTCTTTGGCCCAACGCCTGCAACACCGAAATGCCTGTCTCACGCAAAGGCGCAAAGCCGCAAAGAACGGCAAGATATATTTTCCCGGTTGATGGCAAATGAAAAGATAACAAATTCAAGATGCACCCCCACACATTGCGTTTGTGACAGATGCCAAAGACAATACTTTCCACATGCTCCTGCTGGATAGTTCGAAGCAAAAGAAACTCATTCTTTGGAGTGAGCATGATGCCGCTTTGCCGTTGCGCGACATATCACGCGATGTTTCTTTTGTCTCCCATACCTATTTGATTTTGGAAAACACGTCTCGTTTGTATGATTCCTTCCCCGCACAACGCCAGATACATGAAGGTGGCGGAAAAATTGGAAAGAATAACATTGAGCCGGCAGGTTTCAAACGTGAGTTGCCAGGGATTTAAAATGACACGGATTCAAGTTCTAATTTCCCCACCAGGGGTAGACAAAACAGGGAGTTGAGGTATTCTACTCCTCGCGACACTACCCACAGGAGAGGAAGATGGGAGCAAAATTCACTCAACTCACCGACGAAGAGCGTATCGAAATTTACGCGCTTTTGAAAGCCAAAATCTCGAAACGCGAAATTGCACGAAGACCTTGCACCGGAACAGATTGCCGCTGTCATGCCAGGAGAAGGTTTGATATCCGTCAGCCACGAAACCATTTATCAGCACATACTAACCGACTAGGGAAACGGCGCTTGAAAATGGTATGTACTGTAGCGACGATGCCTTCCAGGCACAACGCTATATAAATTATTGTCAGCCCTAAATTAGCAAGTAAAGGAGTTACTCGGGACGAGTCGTAAGATAATTGGTACGGGTTCAAAATTAAAATAATGCCTAAAAGATACCACCAATCGGTAGCCGGGTGTGTTTTTTCGTTCAAAAACATGATGATGGGAATGAAGAGATACAACCCGCAGTGATATGCACTAAAAAAATACGCAAATATCACAGCGCAAGTTAACAACATGGAAATTTTCCACGGTCGTTTCAAACTCCACGCAGTGGCAACGGCAACACCCGGAGAGTAAATACACAGTTGAGTCAAACTTTCTGCCCGTAAATCGCATACTCCAGTATAGGGAAGCCACCCGAATCTATAATCTAAAAACAGAAGGCGATAATACTCCATGTTGCTAGCCTGACATTTTAACATCAGACTAATGTTAGCAAATCCCCCTTTGAAAAAGAGAAACGGCACAAAAAAAANAACAATCCCATACAGCATTAACCGGAACGCATCCCAGTATCGCTTTTCGTAGAGCAGCAAAACCCCAAAAATAGCGGGGTATATTTTAAGTCCGGCGGCAATCGCTAATGCAAGGTAAGAAAATTCCCTGAAAATGGGGTTTTTGTGCTTGTAAAACATAACGAAAAAAAGAAGCCCCACTACTGATACGTAAATCAGATTGCCTCGTTCTAAGGAACATAAGAAAATCCCAGACACAAACAAAGCCAACACAGTTAAAAAGCGGATGAGTTTGCTCCCTCTTTTGAGTTCATAAAGCAAGACAGCAAGCGTAACGGAAATGAACACTATATAAAGAACCACCGACATGATGCCCAACTGAGTTTGTCGTCCCTCCTGAGCAGTCAACGTGGAATAATCGACGATTCTTGATGCGGGATAGAAAAATACATAGGCAAGAGGGGGGTATATTTTTTCCCGTGCCGGGTCTCCATGATACGGGTCTCGCTGGTGTACAAAATTCGTATTGTTGAAAAAATCCATAAAGGTATCAGAAACAATACCCTTATCCTGAAAAAAGATATCCTGTTGGGAGTGACCATGCGAGGCGCACAACGTAAAAAATGTCACCGCACCCAGCAACAAGAGAGTGGAAATAAAAACAATTTCGAACACTATTTTTTTGCGCATGAAAAACTCTTTCGCAATATGCCAGCATCTGCGTTAAATCTCGACGGGATCATACCCCAAGGACGAAAGTGAATAAACAAAAATATAATCCCTGGGAATTTTCAGATTGCGCCCATTGTTTCGCCGTGTCAGAATTCCTTGGTTAATATCTCTCTCAGGAACCCCCCATGCCCCATCCCCTCACCTCCGGCCGCAAGCAATTCCTCCGCTTCCTTGTCGTGGGCACATGGAACACCCTTTTTGCCTATGGACTTTTTGCGCTTTTCAATTATTATCTACACGGACGGATTCCGCAGCCGTATGATTACACGTCCGCCAATTTGCTCAGCGCCGTGGTTAACACCAACCTTGCTTTTTTGTGGCAAAAACTTCTGGTCTTCCGCACCCACGCCGGAAACCTTTGGCATGAGTACGTCCGGTGTTGTTGTGTCTATGGAATTGCAGCCTTAATCTCCACCGCCATCCTGCCCGCCTTTGTCTGCATGGCGCGCGGGATAACATCGGATGCCACACTTGCTCCGTATCTGGGCGCCGCCTGCCTGACGGTTTTGAATACGCTGGCAACCTACGTAGCCCACAAATACTATTCCTTCGGAACTTTTTCCTTCCGAAACCTGTTGCCCAAAAAACACTCGCGTCCTGAAAGAACGCCGCGCCCATGACACCGTCCACTCTTCCGCTCCTCTCCGTCGTCGCTCCTGTGTATTGCGAAGAATCAGGCATTGGCGAATTTTACACGCGCCTCAAAACCGTATTGGAACAGATGCGTTCGGCGTATCGTTATGAAATTGTTTTTGTCAATGATGGTAGCAAAGATCACACGCTGGACATTCTGCTGCAAATGCAAACCCAAGACCCGCAGGTGCGCGTCTTGAATTTTTCTCGCAACTTCGGTCACCAAATCGCCATTACCGCCGGCATGGACTACGCCACGGGTGACGCCGTGGTGGTGATGGATTCTGACCTGCAAGACCCGCCGGAAGTTATTCCGGCAATGGCTGCGAAGTGGCAAGAAGGATACAAAGTCATCTACGGCGTCCGCACAAAACGCAAGGGTGAAACTTTTTTCAAGCGCTGGACAGCAACTGCTTACTATCGCATTTTACGAAAACTGAGCGATATTGAAATACCCCTGGATGCGGGTGATTTCCGTCTGATGGATCGTGCCGCTGTCGATGTGGCCAAACGCCTGCGCGAACACGGACGCTACATGCGCGGGCTCAGCATCTGGACGGGATTCAAACAATACGGTCTGTCCTACGAACGCGATGCCCGGTATGCAGGCGAAACCAAATACCCCTTGAGTAAAATGGTGGCCTTTGCCCTCAACGGCATTTTTAACTTCTCGGAAAAACCGCTTTATCTGGCAGGCTATTGCGGATTCTTTATCACTGCCATTTCCGTCTTGCTAATGGCGTGGGTCGTGATACAAAAACTTATCCACCCCGAAGCCACCATTCAGGGATGGAATTCCCTTATTTTAGCCATTGCTTTTTTTGGTGGCATCCAATTGCTTTCCATCGGCCTGCTGGGGCAGTACATTGGGCGCATTTACGTCGAGGTCAAACGCCGCCCCCTGTATGTGGTCGATGGACAGTACGGGTTTGAAACCAACGCATCCCCATGTTCTGCCAGCAATTCTTAGCCCCTGTTTTCTTCTGGAAAAGTACGTTCGTACCGTCGAAAGGAATAAAAAATGAGCCAGCCATCCTGCACTTGCCTCTCCTGCGGCCAAAATAATTTGGAAGTCTTCCTCTCCCTGGGAAACACCCCCCTGGCCAACTCCCTGCTGACCACCGAGCAGTTGCAACAAAAGGAAGCCACCTTTCCCCTGAACGTGGCGTTTTGCCCGAATTGCTCCCTAGTACAACTAACGGAGATTGTACCGCCGGAAATGATGTTCACGGAATATCTCTATTTCTCTTCCTTTTCCGATACCATGCTCAAGCATTCCGAAGAATTGGTAACACGATTGATCGCCGAGCGTGGATTGGCCAAAGAATCGCTGGTGGTGGAAATTGCCAGCAACGACGGATATTTACTTCAGTATTATCAGCGATCCGGTGTGCCGGTGTTAGGAATAGAGCCAGCGCAAAACATTGCCAAAGTAGCTCGGGAAGAACGCCAAATTAACACCCTGTGCGAATTCTTTGGGGTAGAACTTGCCAAGCGCCTGCTTAAAGAAAACAAACAGGCAGACGTAATTCATGCCAATAACGTCCTTGCGCATGTGCCCGACCAGAACGGCTTTGTTGAAGGCATTCGCATGTTGCTTAAAAAAGATGGGCTGGCCGTGATTGAAGTTCCCTACGTGCGCGACTTGGTGGAACGATGCGAATTTGACACCATCTACCACGAACACCTGTGCTACTTCTCCTTCACCGCTCTGGATCGTCTTTTCAGCCGCCATAACTTATTGATTCACCACGTCGAGCGGATTCCGCTGCACGGCGGAACATTACAATTGCAGATTTCCCATGCCGGTACACACCCCCGCAGCGCACGCGCCAAAGCGCTCCTGGAAGAAGAATGGCTGTTGGGAATTGACACCAACGAGTTTTACCACGACTTCGCCCAAAAAGTGGAGCGACAGAAAAAAAACCTGTGCGCACTGCTGACCCGTTTAAAAAACATCGAGAAGAGAATCGCCGTCTATGGCGCCTCCGCCAAAGGATGCACTCTGCTGAACTTCTTCGGCATTGGCGCGGAAACACTGGATTTCGTCGTGGACCGGAGCACACACAAACAAGGGCGCTATACACCGGGTGCCCATCTACCGATTTTCCCACCCACTGCACTATTAGAACAAAAACCTGATTACGTTCTCCTGCTCACCTGGAATTTCGCGGAAGAAATTCTCGCGCAGCAAACCGAATACCGCGCCCAGGGGGGCAAATTTATCCTGCCCGTACCCGACATTCAAATAGTGTAATTCCCCGGAACACCGCGCATGCTCTTTACAGAAACACCACTCCCTGGCGCTTATCTCATCGAGCCAGAACGCCTGTCCGATGAACGCGGCTTTTTTGCACGCACTTTTTGCGAGCAGGAGTTTGACGCGCACGGCCTGCTTTCCCGTTTTGTGCAATGCAGCATTTCCTTCAATGTCCGCAAAGGTACCCTGCGCGGCATGCACTATCAAGCCGCACCCCATGAAGAAACTAAACTGGTCCGCGGCACCCAAGGCGCGTTATGCGATGTTTTAGTGGACATGCGTCCCGATTCGCCCACTTATCTCCAATGGTACGCAGCCGAACTCACGGCGGAAAACCGCAAGGCGTTGTACATTCCGGCGGGATTCGCG
>DNPO01000007.1:0-294 GCA_003501375.1 Candidatus Sumerlaeota bacterium
CAAAACTCACCGTTCCCGCCGATGCTGACGAGGAAGCGGTGAAGGCAATCGCTCAGGCAGACGAAAATGTCCTGCGCCATACCGAGGGCAAAACAATTCGCAAGATTATCTACGTGCCCAAGAAAATCCTCAACATCGTGGCGAACTAAATTCATCGCCACAACACAAGTAAAGATGACGCCCGGAATTTCAATTGAAATTTCGGGCGTTATTGTTATCGTGTTCTTCAAAACTCTTTTCCGAATATTTTGTTGATTTTAAGGTTTTCATGGCCGCAGGCCCGTGGGCATGTAG
>DNPO01000007.1:545-4157 GCA_003501375.1 Candidatus Sumerlaeota bacterium
CCGGGGGTGAGCGAAGCGGAACCCCCGGCTTCAGCCCTGATCTTTACCCACATTTTTTCAAGGTATGCCATGCACTCGTACACGCTTGCCAGTTTCTCTTGGATGGTCTATAAATGATGCCGAATTCGTATGAGATGCTTTTGATTCAACCAATCTAAAATCAACTTTTGCGCCTTGTAAAAATGTAAATACTCATAAACAACCGAAAAGCGAATTGCATGTAGATATCCCTAACACAATGAAATTTAACCGTAATTATGCTTTGTAATATATCAAATGTAATAAAAAATAAAGATTGGTGTATTTCAAAATATTAAGACAATACAAAAAAGTCTTATCCCGCATTCTTTTGCAAAGAAAATACTATTCCGTGCGAAAATTCCCATCCTATAGCAAAAATGCGTTTTTTACCTGTAATAAACACCATTAAAAACATCGTAAAAGTATAAATTTTTCCATTGACACCACGCGGGCACCTATGCAAACTATGCACAGGGGAATGATGTAATCCATGCGGGCATTTATGTTGATGTTTCACTGTAAAGTAAGTCCAAGGGTGGCGGTAAACAAGAAAACGTCACAAGCAACAGAAGAAATGCGTGGGAATGAATAGGCTGGGGATGGTCGGATTTTGTGGATGGAACAGTAGTCATGTATTTGTGTTTGCTTGAATGAAAGAAAAATTACCAACACATGCTATGGATGATTGTTTCGTTGTGATGATGCTTTGATTTGGAAAGGGGGTGAAATCCAAAATCGATTGCGGCAATCATACGTTTTTTTGGCATTTCATTGCTATTTTTGTTTTTGTCTAATTAAAATTTAAAAGGAGAAATCAAAATGAAAAGGCATTCGGCTTTTACGTTAATCGAGTTGCTCATTGTTGTTGCCATCATTGCCATCCTCGCGGCAATCGCAGTCCCGAACTTTCTAGAAGCGCAGATTCGTTCTCAAGTTTCTCGGGTACAAGGCGATATGCGCTCCTTGGCGGTGGCCATTGAGTCGTATCGTGTGGATACAAACGCATATCCAGCGGCAATTCGTGCTGTGACTTCTGCTACTACCGACTACTTAGCTGATACGAACAACAATACTATCGGCGATGCCACCAATCCTGGAATGAATGTCAACTACGCCTTGGCGTCTCCGCAAATTGCTGCCGCAGGATTAAGGGCTCGTCCGACATTCTGCATTTCTTCTGGGCTGGCGAGCATTACTACCCCAACCGCTTATATTTCATCGTATCCCATTGATCCTTTTGCTGATACGAAGGGAGCCGTTTTTCAGTATGTTAACATGGCAAACAAGGTCTGGTTTTTGGCATCCTATGGCCCGGATTTGGATGAGAACCCCGTTTTGGGGGGAACCGTGGGGTCAAAAGGAAACGGTGGCGGCCAAATGTGTCAAGGACGTACAGCAGCAGCAGCCCTTACCCACCTTGTAAGATTTTGCCTACCTGGTGGTGCTTCCAAAACAGACATGAGTTGGGATGGGTATAATGAACACTACTCTTCCAATGGTTACGGTCCACAGTGGTATGGTATATATGGTCCGAGTAATTCACGCCCAACAGACCGATTGCTAACTGGTGGCTATACGTATGATACAACAAACGGGACTAAATCTGCTGGAGATATTTACCGTCTCAAACAGTAAGTTGGTTGCTCTGATACCTTACCTTGGAAAATGATTTTTAAAGGGTATGGGTGTTGCAACGTTCTTTAACTGAATCTACAGTTCCACATCTTATAAAACATAAGGGAGTTATTCAAATGAACGAGCAAAAACGAGCATTCACTTTGATAGAACTGCTGATCGTCGTGGCAATTATCGCTATTTTAGCTGCGATTGCAGTACCGAATTTCTTGGAAGCACAAGTCCGTTCCAAAGTCGCCCGCGCACAAAATGATATGCGTTCCATTGCTACTGGACTTGAAGCCTACGCTGTAGACTATGTAGGACGTTATCCGATATCGACTTGTCGGTCTAAAAGTGTACCATCTGGTTGTCTGTATAACACAAACTCCGGAAATACCGGTTGGTACAACGTCAATTACTGCAATGCTGGCTTACCAGACTCTTCATGGGAACGTGCCACCTTCGCGTGTAACGGGCCGACCCAGAAACAAGCCAACTTAACGACCCCAATTGCCTACATGTCCAAACATCCAGCCGATCCATTTGCCGATGCACCGGGTATTGTGTATGGCTACACCAATATGGGAAACGCGGTTTGGTTACTCTCCTCCTATGGGCCAGATTGTGACGAAGCCTGTGATGATACGGCGAAAAAAGGTGGAGGACAAATCACACGCGGCAGAAATGCCGATGGGAGTGTACTTGTACCGCAAGTCTCTTTTGCTCTTTGTAACAAAAACAATCTTTCTCCTTGGACGAGTTCAGCATCACCGTGGACATGGGAAGGGGCGGGAAATACGTTGTATTCCGACACTATTTCGACGCCATCCGCCACGTTTTTGACCGCTGGTTACACCTACGACTCAACTAATGGTTCTAAGTCGTCCGGAGATATCTGGCGCTGCAAACAGTAAATCGGTTGTTGTCTGGTAGTTCGATTAAAATACAGGTTTCAAAATCGGGGACGCGATACTTTGCTGATGCGGTATCGCGTCCCCGATTTGTTATGCAGCACTCTTCAAAACGTTTTGCCGTTTGTTTTTAGAAACGGGTTGAAAAACACCCGTGCCTAAATGTCGTGAATCAGCAGCGCGTCGCGAAGTTTCGGTTCGAACCAAGTGGACTTCGGCGGCATGATCCCGCCGTCATCAGCGATTTCCATGAGTTGCTCCACCGTGGTGGGGTACATGGAGAACGCCACACCTGCCTTGCCTTGGTCTACTTTTTCTTCCAGCGGCTGGGTCCCGCGAATTCCGCCAACGAACTCGATACGGGTACTGGTGCGCGGGTCGTCAATGCCAAGGATCGGCGCCAGGATGAGGTCTTGCAACAGGCTGACATCCAGACGGTCGGTGGCGGCGAGTTTGGAGCGGTCCGCTGTACTGGTGAGTTTGAGCCACTGCCCGCCGCCCAGATAGGCATGCACAACGCCGGGTTGCGTGGGGTTGGCGGAGTCGGCGTTCTCAAGCGTGAAACCAGCGGCACGGCATTTGTCGAGGAACTGCTCTTTCGTCAAACCATTCAGGTCGAGAACCAAGCGGTTGTAGGGCAGAATGGCCAGTTGGTCGGACGGGAAAATGACGGAGAGGAAACGATTGTACTCCTCGTCCCCGTTGTGGTGCGGATTTTCCTTGCGCAGTTCAGCGCGCACGCGGGAGGCGGAAGCAGCGCGGTGGTGCCCATCAGCAATGTAAAGCGCGGGAGCCTTGGCAAACGCAGCGGCAATGGCGGCAACTTCCGCAGCGGCGGAAACGCGCCAGACTGTGTGGCGAATTCCGTCGTTGGCGGTAAAATCTGTCATCGGCACCGTGGTCATGATCGCTTCCACCTGCGCCACCAGGGCAGGCAGCGGACGGCAAGTGAGAAAAACGGGGCCAGTTTGCGAACGCAGGGTCAGGATGTGACGCATGCGGTCATCTTCCTTGTCCTTGCGTGTTTTTTCATGCTTTTTGACCAAATCAATATCGTACTCAT
>DNPO01000315.1:0-1745 GCA_003501375.1 Candidatus Sumerlaeota bacterium
CCCAGCGTTGCTCTTTCACTGCGACCTTGGATTCGATTTTTGCCGGAACAAAATCTTCCAGCTGGAAGGTGTAGGAGCCAACGAATTTTTTCTCTTCGCCGGGAACGATCAGGTTCACTCGGTAGGTGCCGGTCGGGTAACTCTTCAGCGTGGCAATGTCCAGCCCGCCCGTTCCCAACTTGGAAAGCGTGGTGGCTTCGGAGATCAGTTTCTTCTCGTTTGGTTTCAGAATTTCGAGTTTCAGCGGCATATCCGGTACGGCATCGCCGGTGGTTTTGCGCACCATCCAGCGAAGATGTACCGATTCACCGGGGCGGTAAAGATTGCGGTCGGCATAGATGAATGCGTCGTAACCATCTTTGTCATAAGCCGGGCCGTCGGTTTCAATCACCTTGCTATCTTCCGCGCGCGGGGTCAATTCCACAAAGGTATAATCGTTTTTCGTTTCCAGCACGGCAACGCGCGGTTTGCCCAGTTGTTCTTTGAACTTTTCCAGATGAGCGACGCCTGCGGAGTTGGTGGATGCAGTTCCGAGCAACTGATGCTTGCTGGAGTAGACGCTGACCTTGCCACCGGAGACGGGTTCCAACGTTGTCAGGTCGTGCGCGAAGAGAATCAGTTCATCGTTGCGCCAGTGAGCGATCAGGCCGATGTTGGTGTTGAGGATGATTTTGATCTGCGAGTTGACATTGCTGGTGTTCGCCTCGACACAGTAGACGCCGTACTGATCTTTCGGAAGCAGTTCCTGAAAGTTCAGCGGCGTCTTGATCAGTTGGTCTTTGACGAACTTAATCGGGATTTGTTTTTCGCCAACCTTCTCGCTCAGCCCAACAAATTGCCAGCGATTGCTCGAATCTGTTGGCGCTTCATATTCGGATTCGCCGTCTCCATCTTCATCATAATGGTTATAGGAATAACCACTGCGTTTCTCGTTGAGATAACTGAGCGCCAGCGTGATGTTGGAGGGGAATAGTTTGTGCAGGACGAGTTTGGCATCCTTCACATTGCGCGACTCGATGTTGAGTTTCACATCGCCTTTGCGCGGGAAGTAAATCTTGCCATCCTGATCGAAGTCGAACCACGGCTTGATAGCAGGTGTCTTGAAAGATGCGGTGCGATCTTGCAGCAGTTCATCACCGTTGGTGGCTTTTACGCCTGCTGTGATTTTCATCTGATAACTAATTTGTGGCTGGAAGGGCGCACGGACAGAGAAGGCATCTCCATACGAACCTCGCTCCAATTTGAAGTTTTCCAGAGCGGGTTCAAACGACAGGTGTTTTTGGAGATCGGCCATCTCCAGCATGGGGTTGGTGGTGAAACGCAGAACCGCCGAACCTTGTTTGCCTTCCGCTTCGGTACGGATGCTGTAAATGTTGAAACCCTCAATAAACGTTTTGGTGCTGAACGTATATTTGAAATCTTGGGCGAGTGTTTTTCCACTTTGTTCTGGAAGCCCAGCAGCAAGCGTTAGGGTATAGGTGGTGTCGTGCTGGAAATCACCCCGCAGAGAGACGTTGTATTGGTATTTGCCCCCTCTGACGGCGGCGGAGACGTTCGGTACTGCTGGAGAAAAGGACAAGTGTGCGGTGAGAGACGTTACATCAATGGGGTGGTTCAACTGAAAGTTTAGCGTATTTCTATCTTTTCTGTTCAACCTTTCTCCCGAAACTCGAAATGATGCCACGCTGAGATCGTTAAACGTTCCAGTGGTAATCGTTGGTTGTGCAGTGGTAATTGTTGCTTGT
>DNPO01000315.1:2012-4315 GCA_003501375.1 Candidatus Sumerlaeota bacterium
TGTGCAGTGGTAATTGTTGCTTGTGTCGTAGGCCCTGGTATCGATTCGCCAGCATAGGTGAAGGCGTACTTAAAATCTTGCCCCAGGTGCTTGCCAGATTCTTCGGGGAGTCCAGCACTCAGTGTTAACGTGTAGGTTATATTTTTTCTGAAATAGCCCCCAAGCGAAAAAGTATCTTGATATCCCCAACTTGGATACACAGAGAGGTTTTTGACTGCTGGCGAAATAGAAAGGTGCTCGGCGATGGTAGCGCGATCTACGAGGTGGTTGATGTGGAAATTTAACTTACCATTGTTTTCCAACTTGAAAGAGGTAACTTGAAGGTCGTTAAACTTTGTGGATGCAGCAACTGCTTGTGTGGTGGTTGCAGCGGCTTCTACTGCGGGCAGCGCAGTCGGTTGAGTGGCGGAGGTGGGTTGTGCCTCAGCGGCCAATGTCGGAAACGCGCTAAGTCCAAAAAATGCCAGAGTGGTACATACACGAATCTGCTGCCAGAACGACCTGTTCATGACACGGGTTCCTTTTCAGTTTGAAAAGTGGAAGGATGGTGATGACGGAACTCTAAGGTTCCTGAGTATTCCGCATGACCAAATGGTAATTAGGAGGGAGGGGGAAGTCAACGAAAAAGGGATGAGGGCAGAGGGATAAGGGATGAAAAATATGAGAAATTTGTGGTGTCACAATTCCCATATTTTCTATTGCTCTTTCATCCCTCATCCCTGCTGTTTAGCGATTTGGTCCGGCGGGACGATCATAGGCCTGCTGCATTCTGGCCCGCGCTTCGTCCAGATTGGACGCATTGCACACCAGCACGCGTTCGTGCGAAAAAGTTTGATTGTAAGCGTTCCCTGGCATGATGCCCAAACCGCGCGGACGATGCGTCATCCAGGCGCTCATGTATTTGGGATAATCGTCCACCAGTACCCGTCCGTACACGTTCGACTTGTCCTCAGTGATGGTGATCTTATAGTCGCCTTGCAAATGTGCCCGGCACCACTCCACCTTTTCTTTCCAGGCGTTTGGATCGCTGGACGGCCCTTGCGTTAGAATGTGCAATTCGAATCCGATATCCCGCGCGATTTCAAACAATTCCATTCCTAACGAATTAACCGGAAGATCGCGCCACCAACCCGGAACCAATCGCAGCAACCACATGCGTTCCTTTTGCCATTGGGGGAGCGGTTCCTGGAAGCAATTCTCGCGCGTGAGGACAGGTTCCTGATCGCTACGTATTTTGTTGAGCGAGGTGACAATCCCACCTGTGTAATCTACCAACGTATTATCTAAATCAATGAGGGCTATTTTCGCTTCATCCGGCATGGTGTTTTCCGCCTTTCTGTTAACCTGGGTTGCATTGTGCCAAAGCGCGATAATTCTGCCAATGAAAAACACCATCAAATCAGATGATGAGACAGCACCGTTTTCTGCATAGTCAGTTTCACTGTGAGCGAGCGACTGCAATATTCAGTCCGCTTTGCGCAATATGCATCGATAGGGGGCAAAAAAAATTAGTTTTTCCTTATCAGGAATTGACCCTACCTCCCTCTCGTGGTATGTAATAAGGTTGGTGAGGCGGGGAATGGATTCCGCTGACGCTTCTACCTGTCCTTAATGCGCATTAAAAAGCGAGCCCTTTCCCCATGTCGCAGGAATGTTGTCACTCCCCCCAACTGTACGAAATGCTTATGCACACCGAAGCTATTCTTGACACCACCTCTGGAGTCAAGTTTGACGAGTATCTGACCAACAAGACGCTGCGCCTTGCCACAGAGCGTCGCATGGAGCACCTCAGCAACGCCGCGCAAAACTTGCCTCCGGATTTTCAAAGTGCCTATCCGCAAATTCCGTGGAATAAGTTAGAAGCGCAAAGTAGTGTATTGCGCCACGTGGATTTTCAAGGTAAACAAGAAGTGCTTTACCGCATCGCCACCCACCACCTGCACGAACTCCACGAAGCGTTGTTGGCTGTGCGACGCAATTAGTTTGTACTGACGTGTTCTTTTCACGAGCCGTGGTGCTTAATAAGGTAGTGAACAAAAAGTCACCAAGTTAATAAGCCGTCGTATCAGTTCCACAAGGAGAGAAAACATGGACGCAGTCATTCGTCAAAACAAAGTGCGGGTTTATCTTTACATGACGTTTTTGATCCTGATACTGGGTTCTCTGGGGACTTTTCTATCGCAAACCTTTCACTGGGGACTCACCGGAACCAGCATTTTCTTGGCGGTGGGCGCCACTATCAATGTCGTAGCATACTTCTTTTCAGATCGATTGATTCTTCGAAGCGCACAAGCCAAACCGAT
>DNPO01000315.1:4629-4832 GCA_003501375.1 Candidatus Sumerlaeota bacterium
CTTCCCATGCCCAAACTGTATCTGATTGACGATTCGTCGATGAACGCTTTTGCCACCGGGCGAAATCCCCAGCATGCAGCCGTCGCAGTTACGCGTGGGCTTTTGGAAAAACTTTCGCTGGATGAAGTCAAAGGCGTGGTGGCGCACGAATTGGCCCATGTTCGGAACTGGGACATGTTCCTGATGACCGCAATCGCTGTCAT
>DNPO01000446.1 GCA_003501375.1 Candidatus Sumerlaeota bacterium
GCGGAAAAAGACATTCTGTACTGCGTGGTAACGCGTTTGGAAATCGGAAAAATCAAAACCATTGTGCGAGATATTGACGCAAACGCCTTCATCGTTTATCATCCACTTTCGGGTGTCGAAGGTGGCGTAGTAAAACGGGCCGCGTTGCATTAATATGACCACCTCCTCCATTCGCCAACACCCCCTTCTCCCTTGGATCGGCATCGCGTTCCTCACACTTGCTGCGCTCGCGCTACGCCTGTATCGCCTGTCCGACCTCGGTCTCTGGTATGACGAAGCCTTCAGTATCCTCATTGCGCGCCGCTCCTGGGGCGCTATGAACCAAGTTATCTTTGTCGATGTCCACCCGCCACTTTATTATTATCTGTTACACCTCTGGGGAGCCGAGTCCATCACCTGGGCACGCGGATTCAGCGTTCTTTGCAGCACACTCACCATCCCGCTACTCTTCATCCTCACGCGTCGTCTGCTAGGCACCGGTGGCGCATTCCTCGCAAGCGCACTTCTGACCATCCACCCGATGCACGTTTACTACGCGCAAGAATTGCGGATGTACGCCTTCCAGAGCCTGCTTATCCTGCTGCTGCTCGCAAGCGGTCTGCGCCTGCTGTCCACGGAAAATCCACCACGCCGCCGACACTGGATCGCGCTCGCCGTCCTCGCCTGGGGAGTCATGGCGACGCAATATCTGGGCGGGGCCTTGGTGGCTGGCGTCTGGATTGGGTTGTTTCTAGCGCACTTGGGGAAAAACACTCCCCCTCCCCGTTGGATTGCAACCTGGGCAGGATGCGGCGCAGCGGCATTGGTCGGTATGTTCCCCTTCCTTTTCTGGGGCACACGCTGGAAAACCCTGACGGAATTCCAAAATGATCTGCCCTTTTCGCTCCGCTTCATCCGCGATATTTTAGACGGATTTATGGGACATATTCACAGTACGCCACTGCACTGGATCGGCAACAATGGTGGGGAATTTTACTGGGATTTAGCCTGCGCGATTTTCCTGCTGCTGCTGCTCACCGTAGGCGTCATCGTTCTCCTGCGCACCTCACGCAGAAAAGAGGCCATTTTTCTATCCAGCGTCGTAAGTGTCTGCGCCTTCCTGCTTTTTCTGTACGACTGTTCCGAACGCCGTTTTTTCACCCGCTACTTCGTTCTGCTGCTACCGGCATCGGTCATGCTCTACGCCGCTGCGCTCAGCCACGGACGCCGCTGGTTACGCTTCCCCGCGGTGGGATTTCTCGTCCTCATTTTCCTCAGCAGTTCCTGTTTCATTCTTTCAGGCGAGCATCGCGACACCTCCGGAAAATTGGCCAAACGAATCAGTTTTCAATCGAAGAATCGTCCGCAGCCTCCCATGTTGGTCGAAAACATTGCGCTGGCGCTTACGTTGAAAACCTTTTTCCCGCAAGCTGATATTCGCTACGCCAGTACGCGCGATGCGTTGATTCCCGTTGAACAAGCCGTCTTCACCGATCAAGACCTGGTGCAAACCTGGCCGGAAGATTGGCGTGGTCGCAAGGTCTGGATGATCATGGGCGGCTGGGGAAATCTGCCTCAAACACCCGAAGAACTTCAATCAAAAACCGCCGAGTTTGCGCAACGGCTGGGCGCACCGAAGGGCGCACTGCGCTTGTACGGAGTAGAGACTGTCCAGGGCGGTTTCAAATGGTCCGCCCTGCTCGAATGGGCCCCACAATAAAGCGTGAAAAACAAACCCGTTTCATGTTACGATGCAGGTATAGCGTTTTCTTTGAACAATCCTCGGTTAAAAGAGAAACCAGCCTATGCACCGTCCGCCACGCCACCAACGCCGCACCCTGATGCCCACCGGATTTCTGTTCGGCTGCGCTTATTACCCGGAGCACTGGAATGACGAAGATCGCCAGCACGATCCCGAGTGGATGGCTGCTGCGGGCGTAACTGTAGTGCGAATGGGCGAGTTTGCTTGGGATCAGATTGAACCACGCAAGGGCCAGTTCGACTTTAATCTTTTTGACATCGCCATCCAGCGCCTAAGCAAGGCGGGAATTAAGACGATTCTCTCCACCCCCACTGCAGCGCCACCGCGCTGGCTGACGGAAGGGCATGAGCAATGGATGCGCGTGGATGAAAACGGCAACCGGATGGAACACGGCAGTCAACAGCACTGCTGCACCAACAACCGCGCCTTCCGAGGAAAGTCACGCGCCATCACTTCCGCACTGGCCGAGCACTACTCTGGAAACGCCAGCGTGGTCGGCTGGCAGATAGATAACGAATTCGGTTGTCACTTCAGCCACTGCTACTGCCCCTCCTGCCTGGAAGGATTCCGCGAGTGGCTTCGAAAAAAACACGGGACCATCAAAAAATTAAATGAAGCATGGGGTTGCGCATTCTGGGCACAAACCTATGACGACTTTGAGCAAATACCGCTCCCTTATTTCAACAACCGCCCCGCGTACGCCAACCCATCGCATGAGTTAGACTATTGCCGCTTTCAAAGCGAAAGCCTGATCGAATTTCAACGCCAGCAGGTGGAAATTCTTCGCACCACCAACTCTCGCTGGTGGATCACCCACAATGGCATGTTCCCCTCAGTCAATTATTGGGAACTCACCAAAGACCTGGATCTGCTGGGTGTTGATATTTACCCAGGTTTTAGCGCAAAAAAGCCTGAAGATGCGGTCAACACTTCCTTTCAACTGGAGCACTGCCGTGCAGCCTCGGGACGCTTCATCGTCCCGGAGCAACAGGCCGGTCCGGGCGGGCAAAAAAACTATCTTCACTCCACCCCATCACCTGGGCAAATGCGTCTCTGGGCTTATCAATCCATTGCACATGGTGCCGATGGGATTCTCCACTTTCACTGGCGCACCTGCCGCTTTGGTGCGGAAACTTACTGGCATGGAATTCTGGATCATGACAATATCCGCCGCCGTCGATATGAAGAATTTTCGCAAGAAGGCCGTGAATTCAAAAAGTTTGCTGGCAAATTTAATGCCGCGCCACTCGATATTCAGGTGGGTATTCTGACCGATGCCGAGCAAAATTGGGCACACGATACCCTGCCACTGGGTTTGCCCGGCCCGGAAGAGCAAGCAGCACTTGCTTTCACAGAACTCTCGCATCGGCACCTTCCCTGCGGCCTGATTCAACTCGCAGACGATTTCCAAGGACCGAAGTTGCTCATCCTTCCTTCGTTGCCTCTTATGACGCCTCCGCTTGCCTTGCGACTCACGGAGTTTGTTAATAACGGAGGAGTATTAGCAATAACAGCCCGCACTGCAATCCGCAACCAGGATAACCAAGCAGTAAACATCACGCCCCCCATTTATCTCAACGAACTGTGCGGTCTTTCGGTGATAGAAAATGGAAAAACAGAAAATGAAACGATGTTATTTGGATGTGCCGACACCGTCATGCCCGCTGGTCAAATGTACGAAGTTGCTGAAATGAATAACCACACGGAATGCCTGGCAACTTGGTTTCCATCGGCAGACGGCGGCCCATCCGCCGCCACGGAACAACCGGCATTCACCTTCCATCGGGTTGGCAATGGCGCGGTGATTTGGGTAGGCACCTATTTTACCCCAGCCAACATTAAGCCCATTTTTGACCAGATTCTCCATCAAGTAGAAATTCAACCCTTGGCTGATTGTGCCACCGCTGTAGAAATCACACGGCGCTTCAATGGGTACAAAGCCTATCGTTTTCTACTCAACCACACCAGAACCAACCAAATTATCAGCGGATTGCCAGAGGGAACCGATCTCATTACCGGATATCCGGTTACGGAAAGTACTTTTACCCTCGCCCCTTACGAAGTAGCTGTCATTGAAGAAACCGCCCTCCCCGCCACCCCAGAAGCGCAATAAAAAAACAGGACCTTCACCGCGATGCAGTGAAAGCCCTGTTTCATTTCTCTATCCGCGATAACCTATTGTTTCGCAGGCTGCGACTCCATCCGCTTCTTAATGGAACGCACCCAGTTTTTGTTGTCTTCGCTGAGGTTTGGCTGTTGCTCAATTTGTGTCAGCAGTGCTTGAGCCTTTTCCGCTTGCCCAAGATACGCCTGCGCCGATGCCACATACAGGGGCAGTTTATCTTTCGCAGCGGCATTGCCCTTCAGATTTGCCTCCATCTGCGGGTACTGTTTGACAATGGCTTCCGCTTCCTGCAGCGTCAGTTTACCAGACAATATCTTCCAATCACGTTCTTCGAGCGCATCCCAGCGAGTACGGGCGAGTTGTTTATCCGCACGCGCCAACAGAGGTTCCACCACTGCGCGGGTTTCCGTTGTGAGGCTCACCTCCGCAAGCAGTCGCTGTCCCACCGTAGTAGCCTTCTCAAAATCCTTCTTATCGAAAGCGGTTTTGAACTCCTGCACAACCCCTTGCGAAATATCCGCAGCCATTTTGCCCGGCGTCGGCCAATCCGGGTATTCTAATTGAATGGCGTTGAGCCATTGCAAGAATTGCCAGTTATCCATTTCCTTTTTCTGGAAAGCGACCGTGGCATTTTCTAATTTCAATGTCCGCGTGATATTCGTGAGATCGTTATGAACACGACCGAAATATTCCTGATCTACCTGATCACCAGCAACCTGAGAATAAGTGGCGCTGCTCAGATTGACATCGGCAAGCGTCGCGGCGCGGAATTGGTATTTACCCAGTGTATCCGAAAGATTCTTACGCGCCTGCTCACGCACCTGACCCAATATTTTTTGGGCAAGCGTACGCGTGGCTTCGGGAGGATTGCGCTGCAAAAGTTCCGCGAGCATCCCCCGCGCCTCTTTTAATTTGCCACTGTCGAGGTTCAGTTGAGCGGAACGGCAGAGTAACTCTTGCTCGGCAAGAATCACTTCCTGGATTAAAAGCGCTTGTTCGGCCTGCGCCAGCGGAGCTGTGGTGCTCTCCTTTACCTTGTCCGCGCACTGAATGGCATCCGCATACTGATGGTTTTTATACGCCTTCCAAGCGCGATTGACATCCGTCATGCCGGGACGCTGCCACACATTGAACACCACCAAGACAACCGCCAGCACAACGCAAGCCACGCCAAGCCCCCAAATAGTCCGCCGTTGGCGTTGGCAAATGGGAAGGCTTTGAATAACGGATTCTGTCTTTTTGAGATACTCATGCGCGCGTTCAATCTGTGGGTCAATGGAAAGCGCATGCTGCCAGCAGGCCTCCGCTTTTTCCAAATTTCCGAGTTTCGCGTACAACGTTCCCAGCACCACATGGCTGGGAACATGGGTATAATCCAATTCCAGCGCATTGAGCAATTCGGTAATGGCTTCTTCTACGCGGTCGCGTTCTGCCAACTCAAGCGCACTGTTAAAGTGCGCACGGGCCTTGTTGATCAGCAGCCGCAACATGGCAAGGTCTTTTTGGCAGTTGTAGCAGGTATCCCGCTCGTTTCGGTTTTCAGTATGACAAAATGGGCAGCGCATAGGGTTACTTTTTGAAATCAGGGCTTGGGGATGGGGATAAAATCGAGGGGGTGGACGAAAAAAAACGTCCACCCCTTTTCAACCTTACACTTGTGTACTTTGCATTTCTACGCTTCGGCGGATTCCAACTGCGCGAGCAGGCGCATGGTTTCCAGACTTTGCGTTTCAAGTTTTTCCATGTCATGCGCGTCAAACGACTGCTGCATATTGTTCACAGACTCGCGCAATTTTCCAGCGAGGGCATGTCCACCATTCAGGTCCAACGCAGCCTTCGCGCGGGCGATGGTTTCTTTAGCTTCACCCTCAACGGTATCCGAAACCTTGGCACGGAGCATGTTGGTAACGCGCTCTTTGGCCTCGGCCTCCATACGTTTCTTCTGCTTCTCATCCAGTTTGGTAGAGGTCGACTGAATGGTAATAACTTTTTCCAAACCAGTAGCCAAGTCTTCCGCGCGGGCTTCCAGAATACGATCAGGCGAAAGACGGAAGGTTACCTCAATACGCGGCACGCCCTTAGGCGCGGGGGTGATACCCTCGATACGCAACAAATCAAGGAAGGTATTTTCCGATGCACGATTCGATTCACCTTCATAAATTGGGAAACTGATAGCTTCCTGGAAATCGCGTGTGGTACTGTAAATATCTTTTTTCTCAGACGGATAGGTCGAGTTGCGCTCAATGATAATACCCATCTGGTCATCTTCAAGCCCAACACCCAAGGAAAAGGGTGTCATGTGGACGACCACCATTTTTTCCTTGTTGTAGTGGGTGGCCAACGAACCGTCCAGATCATTTTCGAGCGGAGCAAGCACCTGCGTTTGGAGTGCAGCGCCCAACGCAACAACTTCCTCAGGAGAAATATCGCGCTGCGGGGTAACGCCGCCCATCATCTTTTTCACAAACTGCTGTACCATCGGAATGCGAGTGGAACCACCAACCAGCAGTACCGTATCCACCTGCTCCTTACGCAAACCAGCATCGGCCAACGCTTTTTCAATCGGGCCTTGCGTGCTATCCACCATCGGGCGAATCAGGGATTCAAACTGGTCGCGCGTCATGACCATTTCAAGCGTCAACGGACCGCTGGGTCCCATCGTAATGGCTTCGCACAGAATATGGCTTTCGCGCGATTCGGACAGTTCAATCTTCGTTTCTTCCGCCACTTCTTTCAGGCGCTGCATGGCTACCGGGTCTTCAGTCAAATTAACGCCTTCGGCCTTTTGGAATTCCTGCACCAAATACCGAACAATTACGTTGTCAAAATCGTCACCGCCCAGTTGGGTGTTACCATTGATGCCGAGCACGCGGAAAACGCCGGAGAAAATTTCAATAATGGAAACGTCGAAAGTACCACCACCCAAATCGTACACGAGCAGAGTCTGATCTTTTTTCTTGTCTGCCCCGTAAGCCATAGCCGCCGCGGTGGGTTCGTCGATGATGCGGCGTACGTTAAAACCGGCGATTTCACCAGCATCCTTGGTAGCTTGACGCTGGGCATCCGTAAAATAAGCCGGAACGGTGATAACGGCTTGGGGAATATCTTCGCCGAAATATTCTTCTGCGTCCTGTTTCAACTTCTGCAAAACGATAGCGGAGATTTCCTGCGGAGTGTATTCCTTGGAATCAATCTTAAAACGGTGATCCGTTCCCATGTAACGCTTCGCGGAGAAAATGGTGCGTCCGACATTCATGATCGCACCGCGACGGGCCTTTTTGCCCACCAGAATATCTCCGTTTTTGGTGAATCCCACGACGGACGGCGTGAGACGATCCCCCGAACTGCTGGGAACAATAATCGGTCCGTTTTTATCCATAAATCCAACCACACTGTTGGTGGTGCCAAGGTCAATTCCAATAATAGATGGCATGTGTGCTTTTACCTCCGGGTGTTTTGAGCGACGACCACGCGAGCGTCGCGCAGTACCTTGCCCTCGAAATTATAGCCTTTTTGACGAACCTCCACGATGGTTTCGTCCGGAATGCTGTCCGTATGTAAAACTTCCACTACTTCATGGCGATCTAGATTAACACGTTCTCCCGTTGGGTCGATAATCTGCAACCCAAACCGGGTGAACAAATCTACCATGCGGGCCTGCACTCCTGCAACACTACGCAACCAGTTCTGTAATTCCTCCGAAGGGGGATGCTGCTGCGCCAGCGTGATAACACGATCAAACGTATCCAACAGAGGAAGCGCGGAACGGAACATACGCCCAAATGTTTCGGTCGTTCCCTTGTTGGTTTGATTTTTCAACTCATCAGCCAGGTTTTCCAAGCGATCCTTCGCCTGAAGGACATCGCACATCTGGGTGTACAAGTCCTGCTGTACGGCAGTATCCGAAGGAGAACTCGCCCGATCCATTGTTGCACGTGGCGCTTTCCAGATCGGCTCTGCCTGCTGATCAACAACAAACTCCTTCTTCAGTATTTCTTGGTAGAAACGGGGGATGGATGATAGTTGCTGTTGCATATTATCGCGATTAAGCCCTTAGTTTCATATCAGAAAGACGCTGCTTGGCTTCTCGGTTTTTGGGATCGAGTTGCATGGCCATGGTAAAGGACTGAGCTGCAGACCGCTTGTCACCCTTCAGCAGGTAGGTTTCACCGATTTCCATGTAAACTTCCGCGCTGTTGGGCGTGTAACGAATCAAAGCCTTGAAGTGTACCAACGCCTGGGTGTACATACCGCGATTGCGGAAGGCACGACCAACCGACATACGCGCCTTGATAATGGCTTCCTGCGTGGAGTGATTCTTGGGATCCATTGCTACGCAACGGTTCCATGTTTGGAAGGCTTCTTCAATCAGCCCCGCATTCAACTGCGACCAGCCCAGCATGTTCATGGCTTCGATGTTCTTGGGGAACTTCTTCAGGAGGGTCTGCCAAGCCTCCATCGCTTCCTTCCACGTATGTTCTTCGTAGAGGGCCATGGCGATCTTGTACTGCGCCTCAAAATCGTCCGGGTTAATCTTGAGGATTTCTCGATATTCCTCAATGGAAGCTGGCGCATTGTCCTCGTCACCCTGACCACCAAGGTGGCGACGGATCTCAACAATCAGGTTGCGCTTGTAAAGGTCTTCGGGATCACTATCCAAGCGGGTTTGCCAGAGTTCCAGCACTTTTGTCCAGTATTGCTTGCTTTGTTCCGCATTTCCAGCATGTTCGCAAGCAATGGCCAAGTTCTGAATCAACAGTTCGTTATCGGGGTCCATCTGAGCGGCTTTTTCCCAATACTCCACCGCCTCCACATAAATCCCGTGCTCAGCCAGTTTGTAACCCATTTGAAGACAACAAAAAAGCAAATTATTTTTGGCTCGCTGAAAACCAGGGTCCAACTGCTTTAAGATAGCCTGCCAGTCAGCAATGGCCTTGGGATACTCATGTGCAATCGTTCGTTTACACGACCGCCGCATAAGCAACTGGACAGCGACAGCCCGCAGTTCTGCACTGGTGGGATTGGCATTCAAGTCCTCGCGAACCTTGGCAAGAGCCTGTACCAACTCCTCGTCAGACGCAGGTACCTGCTCCTCATCTGAAAAGAGAAACTGGCCCTTGAAGTTGTTAAAAACGAGCACGTCTTCACGGGCGCGCTTGGCAGGATGACACAGTTTACCATACGCCGTCTCAATAGCCATGAAACGGTCCGTATGCGTTTCCTGATCATACTTTTTAACAAGAACGGCGTAAGCATCCTTAATTTCCTTATCGGATGCGCCTTTGCTCAACTCTAAAACTGCATAAGCATTTTGGTTTTCCATCGCACGACCCTTCGCGAGCTTCAACCGGATAATTTATCCCACTCGATCCACCGGAGGTCAATATTCCACGTTATTTTAATCTTTTCAAGGGAAATTGAACAAAGAATGCGGACAAGATGCAGAATCACGATTTTTTCACAGGTTGTAATGACATATTTAGTTTTTACAGCAGCAGCCTCTCAGGACACACTGTTCGCGAAGGGGGAAAAACACTGTTGGTGATTACCGTTCGCATGGTTCGAAATGTCCACCTTTGGGTAGTGCCAACCCTAATCTATGAAATTTGTACAAGAAAGAACAGCGGACTTCCTACTACCCTCTGGGTTGGAAAACAGACTCATGAGCCAGTTGCTCGAACAGTTTTTTTTCGGTCGCGGTCAGGGTTTTCGGCACCACAATACGCAGTTTAACCAACAAATCACCCGACGGGCCTTTACGACGCGGCATGCCCTTGCCACGCAAGCGGAGACTTTGCCCACTTTGTGCCCCGGCGGGAATACGCATGCGCACCTGGCCTGCCAATGTCGCGATAGAGACTTCCGCCCCCAACGCAGCTTCCCAAGGCGCAATATCTAAGGTAACTTTCAGATCGTTGCCTTCCAACTCAAAGCGTGGGTGTTTGCCAATGTGAATCTTTAAATAGAGGTCCCCAGACCGACCACCAACAGTTGCCTCTCCTTGCCCGGCAAGTCGTATCTTAGAACCTTCCGTCACGCCCTCGGGAATTTTTACATCAAAGGAACGGGTGGAACGGGAAAGTCCTCCGCGTGCATTGCGCGTGAGGCTTTCCAACTCTATTTTTTTGCTGGCTCCATGCGCCGCTTCTTCAAGCGAGATGGTGAGTTCCGCATGCTGATCGCCTGTTGGAGCGCCACCAAAATCACTCGGTTGTTCTCCGCCGAACCCAGCAGTTTGTCCACCAAAATTCATGTCACCAAAAATGCTGCGAAAGAAATCGCTGAAATCACTCCCTCCAGCGCTTCCCCCAGCAGCGCCAGCACCAAAGGGGTTGCCTCCAGCACTGGTCTGTCGTCTGCCACTGAATCCGGGAGGCGGTGTAAAATTCTGCCCGGAATGCCAATCCTTACCCAAATGATCGTAACGTTTGCGCTTGTCAGGATCGCGCAAAACTTCATAAGCCTCGTTCAGTTGCTTGAATTTTTCTTCCGCCTTGGGGGCTTTGTTCACGTCGGGATGCCACTTACGCGCCTGTTTGCGGAAGGCTTTTTGAATTTCCTCCTGCGTTGCGGTACGTTCTACCCCGAGTACTTCGTAATAGTCTTGGTATTTCATCTAAAAAATCCCTTAGTATTTAAGATGCAACAACGCGAACTTTGGCCGGACGCAAGATGGTACCATCTTTGAACTGGTACCCTTTCAATAAAACGTCGGTAATGGTATTGGGAACGGCTCCCGGCACAGTGACCTGTGCGACGGCCTCATGCCGCACGGGATCGAACATTTGCCCCAGACTTTCAAAGGGTTCAACGCCAAACAAGAGAAAAAGACTGAGCATTTGCTGGTGAATGCCTTGGATACCCCGCGCCCATTCGGCGTGTGCTGGATGCGGGAGACTCATGGCACGTTCGAGATTATCCACCACCTCTAAGAAGGAAGCAAGAATATGGTGTCGCTCGTGCAACACACTGGCTTGCATCTGGGCATTGCCACGCTTACGCACGTTATCTAAGTCAGCAAGGGTACGGAGATAGCGCTCGCGCAATTCATCAGGGGAAAGGGTTTCGAGTTGAAAATCAGGCATCGTACAACACTTTCATAAAAAAATCACACGGAAGGTCATGTTACGATCCGATTAGGGTATTCTATAGGATAAAGGGTGTCCTGTCCAAAGTAATCTGTAGATTTTAAAATCTAAAAAAAACAAAACAGATTCCACCGATAAACATGGATTGAGCATGATTGAACCCGTGTCCACCTGCAAAAATCCGTGTTCTGATCTTTTCCGTGTGTTTCTAAAGTATGGAAAAAACAAAATCCCCCGCCAGACTTGTCCCGATGGGGTAAGGAAAAAAGCATCTGCAAAATCCAAGATTTCTGGTTCCTCCCTCGCCAGACTGGAAAACCAATTTGACGAGGGTGGGAGGAGGTGGAACCATGAAGATTGGGTCTCAGGCTATCCTTACACCACCGGGACAAGTCCGGCGGGGGAGGTGGGAAAATTTGACTATGTTCCCTCCGTATACTTTTATCAAAACAAAACAGAGCGGGCCGTATCATGCCCAATGCTGTTGATCAAACGGTAACTTTCTATTCGATTCCATGGCAGCACAACGCAGCAAATGGAAACACCTCACCACCGGCCTCATTCTGATGTACTGCCCCCAACAACGCAAGAGAGAAAACGCTTTTCGGTATAAAAAAGATACGCCGGAAATTTTCCCATACTCCCGGTCGATTCTTTTACATCCCCGCAGACTTGATGAGTTTTGCGTAATCTGATGGCGTGCCATTGGCCAAACAGCAGTCGATGATTTGGCGTCCAAGCGGGTCTAGATCCTCTTCCAGATAAAGCGCCAAGTTTTTTCGGAAGAAATCATACAAAATTTCCGCACCGGCGTCGTAGGCGGCTTCGCCCACTTCGGGCTGGCTTTCCACTTTTAGGAAGCCATGCGGTAAATGGCGACCTTCCACCAGCAAGTGATTGAGCGCGTAGCCCAGCAGCGGACAGCGCGAGGGGCTGATCTGCTCCTCTTTAAACTTCGCATATCCGCGACGGGCGAGGTATTCGCGCGCGATCCACTGCGCCATAAAGCCCGTCTTCCAAGCGCCAATATACTGGTTGGGTACCAGCACATAGTGTACCTTGGGCGAGCTGATAATTTGTTTCAGCAAAAGGTTGGCTTGGGGCACGCGGCGTCCTGTGGCAAAGGGCCAGTAGGAACCGATACCTTCGCTGTGCATGCCTTCGGTGTGGACAATGCTGGGGTTAGCGTGACCACTGGGTGCAACCAAGCGCCACAACCAGGCAAGCGCTGGCGGCAGCAGGTGGAAGAGACCGATGATACCGTAGGTCGGATCGTCCTTGGTGCAGGGTGGGGTGCGCACACCAAAACTACGAATATCCACCGCAACGGGTTCATTGACCACATCGGGCATCATGGGGCGGGGAAGAATCACGCGCGGATTCGGGCAGGGTTTGCCCGGCGCATCCTCAATGTGCTCCCACAACAGGGCACGTCCACGGGGGGCAGCGTCAATATTCAAGAACATCAACGGTTCGGAAGGCTGCGCGGTTAATTTTTCCAAGTGCGGGTCTGTGCCATAATCCGAAATATGATCAACACGAACAAACCATGACGTTTCCGCATCCATCACGTGAATGAGTCCGTCGTTTTCCTGAATCTGCGGCGGGCACAGGGCAATATCGTCCGTCACTGGGCGGAGTTCGCAAGCGCGGGGGATTTCGAGGTAACGGCGCTCGCCCGTAACAATGTTCTTTCCAAGCAAAATTCGTCCATCAGGCTCGCGCTGGAGTTGCTCCAGCATCTCGCTTTTACCACCACCGCTTGCACCCTCGTGCATCAGGGTGATCACGTTGTCATAAGGGGTGATAACTTGAACAGTAGAGCAGTGCGGCACAACCCATTCTTCGCGCTCGGCGTGGTGGATTAGAACGCCATACACGCCTTTTTTAGCGCTGGGGCCGGGGTACAGATTGTAGGCAAACATTTCGTGCAAGCCGTCTTCATGGCGATCATGCACCACGACCTGCTTGCCGTTAAAGTGCGTGTGGCGGAACGGCGGAGCAACGATCAGAATCGCCTGCGGCTTGTAATCCAGCGGCAAGTCGCTGATCGGCGTAATTCCCTGCAACAGGGCTAACCCCAAGGCGAAAAATGCGGCATTGGTCGGCACTATAGCCAACGAGGGAATGCTGACAATCCCCTGTCCCGAATCGAACGCAAAAGCCGTCAGGTCTTGTTTTTCCAACCAAGCAAAGGTCTCCTCGCGAAGTTTGCTGAACGGGTATCCAAAACGCTCCGCAAAACGGGGCTTGTCGGAAGGAAGTTCGTCGGCAATGAAGAGACAGTCACGTTCGCGGCGACGCATGTAGGATTCCGGGTAATTGGCCACGATGCCATTGCGAACGCGGGCAACCGTAGCTTCCATGACGGAACGTCCGCTGCTGGGCAGCGCATAGAGTACCTCAAAAAAGTCATTGCCCGCAGGGCCGCAGGCAGCATCCATCAGTTCCTGCGTGGTGGAAGCCCATGTAACGTTCGGGGCTTTTTTCAATACGGACTGAACGTCATCGGGGAGTTGGAAGTTGGCAGGATTAACCTTCTTACTATTCATGGTATCTGAACTTCTCCTTTGGAAAATATGCCGCGTAGCGTAAAAAAATGCGGCTGCTTGGTACGATGATTGGCCCCACGAGGACACGCGGGGGAAGTGTGAGAGGGTGCCCGAGCGGGTACTCACGTTTCGACCGTAAACAGACCACATAAAAATAGCAATAGATTTTTACGGCAGCGAAAAATATTTCGCCGTTTTTCCCCCATTGCACAGCCTTCAACTCCCAAATATCTTCTTCAGCAATTGTTCAAATTAGAGGGATGAACAATTAACACGGTCGTTTCGTAAATTTTTGTTCAAAACCTTGACATTTCACATTTCGATTTTGCATAATATGCGAAGTCTGTTGTGTTAACGATAAAGTACTGGTGTGAAAGGGACGTGAACAAATGAAGTTGAAACAACTCCTTACAAGTGGTGCATTACTTGCGTTTGCTTTGCCCGCCATAGCGCTAGCCGGAGATTTAACGCTGTGGTACGATAAGCCAGCGAAAAAAGCAATGTACGAGGCGTTACCCATTGGGGGTGGTCGTATCGGCGGGATGGTTTTTGGTGAAACGCAACGGGAGCGCATCCAACTGAACGAAGATAGCCTTTGGACGGGAACGGATAACCCTACGGGCGATGATGGGAAAATGGGCGATTATCAAACCTTGGGTGATCTGTTTTTAGGATTCACTAGCAACACCCAAGTCTCGGTAGACAATCATTACCGCCGTTCGTTGGATATTTCCACGGCAGTCGCGAAAACGGAATTCATGGCAAATGGCGCGCACGTAACACGTGAGGCGTTTGCGAGCAGTCCTGCCCAAGTTATCGCTGTGCGCTGGAACGCAGATAAGCCGGGCATGATTTCCGGAACGGTGGAACTGGTGGGGGCGCATAAGGAAACAACAGGAGCAGAGGGTTCAACGCTTTCCTTTAAGGGCGCCCTGAGCAATGGGATGCAATATGAAACGATGGCGCGGGTAATTGCCAAGGGCGGTAAGGCGCAAGCCAATGGCAATTCGATTGCTTTGCAGGATTGCGATGAAGTCATCGTGCTGCTTTCAGCCGGCACGGATTATGTGATGGACTACTCCCAAAAATACAAAGGGGAAAATCCACATGCGCGCATCCTGACAAATCTGGAAGCGGCATCAAAGAAAACGTATGACACGTTGAAATCGGAGCATGTGAAAGATTTCCAAACGCTGTTTAATCGTGTGAGTATGGACTTGGGAAAATCGTCTGATGCGCAAAAAGCCTTGCCGACGGACAAGCGCGCAGCGGAAGCGGTGAAAACGGTTGACCCGGAATTGGAAGCGCTGATGTTCCAGTACGGGCGCTACCTCTTGATCTCCTGTTCGCGCCCGGGCGGGTTGCCCGCGAATTTGCAAGGTCTGTGGAACGATAGTAACAAACCAGCGTGGCATAGCGATTACCATACCAATATCAACATCCAAATGAATTATTGGCCCGCGGAATCTGCCAACATCTCCGAGTGCCATCTGCCATTGTTTGACTTGGTGAAAAGCCAGTTGGAATCGTGGCGCAAAGCGACGGCAGAGGATAAAGAATATAGTCTTGCAAATGTAAATGGTAAAACACGCGGCTTTGCCATTCGCACATCGCATAATATCACCGGCGGCATGGGCTGGAACTGGGACAAAACTGCCAACGCGTGGTACTGCCAGCATTTTTGGGAGCATTACGCATTCACTGGCGATAAGAAATTTCTGAAGGAAATCGCTTACCCGGTTATGAAGGAAACGTGCGAGTTTTGGGAAGACCACTTAAAAGCATTGCCTGATGGCAGTTTGGTCGTGCCCAACGGATGGTCTCCCGAGCATGGTCCGCACGAAGATGGCGTGAGCTACAACCAGCAGATTGTCTGGGACCTGTTTAACAACTATGTGGAAGCGTGCGACGCACTGGGTACGGACAAGGAATACCGGAACAAGGTTGCCGCCATGCGCGACAAACTGGTGGGGCCGAAAGTTGGCAAGTGGGGACAGTTGCAAGAATGGATGGATGACAAGGACGACCCAAACGACCACCACCGCCATACATCGCATTTGTTTGGCGTATTTCCCGGTCGGCAAATTGGCGTAGTAAAGACGCCCTCACTCGCGGAAGCAGCCAAGGTTTCACTGAAGGGACGCGGCAACGGCGGGGGCAAAGAGGGACCGACGGAATGGTCGTTCGCGTGGCGGACATCCATCTGGGCGCGCCTGCACGATGGTGAAATGGCACATGAACAAATACAGCATTTGTTCGGTACAGTTTGCGTCAACCTCTTCGGCAACCACCCGCCCATGCAGATGGACGGTAATTTTGGCGTTGCCGCAGGTATCGCAGAAATGCTGCTGCAGAGCCACGAAGGTGAGATTAATCTGTTGCCCGCATTGCCCACAGCCTGGGCCACAGGTTCGGTAACTGGTCTGCGCGCACGTGGCGGATTTGAGGTGGATATAGAATGGAAAGATGGAGTGCTGGTATCAGCAACCATCCGAAGCAAAGAAGGCGGCATAGCGAAACTGCGCTACAAAGAGAAAACTGCGGAATTGAAAATCAAGGCAGGAAAAAACGAAAAGTTTACGGGAAAGTAAAATATGAATGAGGAATTACGAATTAGAAAACGAAGTTCCATTCCTAATTCGTAATTCCTCATTCGTAATCCTATCAGAACATCAGCGGTTCCAGCGCGCGACGCACCGCATCCGCCACCGCACAGGGCATCAAGCGATCCATGTTAAACACCATGTCAAACTGGCAGATGTCATCCACGTTCGTATGGTAATACTGCTCAATAAATTCCGCGCGTTGCTTATCGCCTTTGAGCAGATTTTCCTCCGCTGGCTTCCCCTCAATTTTGTAGAACGTTTTCATGTTCTCCAGGCGTCTCTCCATCGACGCGATCATCCGAATGCGCAGTCCCTCCCCTTCCTCTACAAGGAAGGTGGAACCGCGCCCAATTAAAATCACGCCGCCCCGCATCACCAAGGCACGAATCATCTTGGCCAGTGATATAAAGTACTGGTGCGGATTCACAGGTTGTTGCGAAACGAAACGGTCAATGAAGGTCTGAATAGCCGAGCGTGCGCGATGATCGAGATGATCAATAATGCGCGGACTCAGGTGCATGTCCTCCGCCACTTTATCAATGATTTTGTAACCGAAAATTTCATACCCCAAGCGGGTATGTAACTCGTCGGCTACATAGCGCGACCCACTGCAAAACTGCGGAGAAAATGCCACAACCGGTGCGTGCTGTGCATTGGGCGGAGCTGTCTCGTCGGGCGCTTCGCCCCACATGGCAACGCGCTCGTGGTGGGTTTCGCGCTCCCACTTTTCCACCTGCCGATTGACCAAATTGATGACATCGCCCTCCATCGCATGCAAACGATGCGCCTTTTTCTCGCAACGCAACCGTTCCAGCGCCTGCAAAATGCTGCCCGCTGCCGTTTCTGGTGTGATGCGATCCATGTTAATGGCCATGTCATAATGCGCCGGGTCCCATGGGTCCTTCCCATAATACATTTTCGAAAATTCCTCGCGCTCCAGATCGCTCTGAACCATTCGGGTTTCGGCCTCTTCGGCGCTGATGGAATAAAACTCCATCAAGTTTTTTATGCGAGTCTTGGGCGAGGCGGTCAGCAGCACGCGGATACCAGCATCCTGCGGAACCAGGAATGGCGCGCCGCGTCCAAGTAAAATACAACCGCCCTCTTGGACGAAAACCGACACAACCTCCATCAATCCCCGGATGTAATCCGCGCGATCGACATGACGCCCGGATAGCGCACCGTCCACCAGGTTCAGAATGTACGAGCGATCGCGTTGATCGAGACAATCGATCAAGCGCCGTCGCGCGTGCATGCTTTCCGCAACCTTGTCGATAAGTTTGAATCCGTAAATCTCATACCCCGTGCGTCGGTGCAGAAGATCGCTTACCACACGCGAGCCGCAACCGAAACGCGGCGTAATCGCGATCACGGGCTTGGACGCAGGCCCGCATCCTTCTGGGGTCGGATTCCAGCCGCCATGATGCTCCTGCTCCCATTTTTTGATCTGCTCGTCAACCATCGCTTCGATGTACTTCATGGCAACTGCTCTCTTTCTATGCGGGAAAGCGTCCCGCCGCGAATTACCACAAATAACTCAGCAATCAGAGCCACAGATGAACACGGATAAATACGAACAACGGCAAAAGCAAGAAGGCAAAAACACCTACGAAATCATCTGTGTTCATCCGCGGCTAACTTTTACGAACGAATCACCAGCACTGAACATGGTGAGGCGCGTACCACATGCTCGGCCACCGTACGAAACAGAAAACGTCGAAGCCCGGTGCGTCCTCGTGTAGATAATACCACCAAGTCCACGCCCGCTTTTTCAATCTCCTCATCAATCGCCACGATACGCAACGGGCCTTCGACTAGGTCATAATCGACCTGAAGTCCCCGTGCCTCTTCTTCAAACGGTTCCACCTCCTGCCGCAACCTCGTCAGTAATTCCGCCCGATACTCATCGCGTTCTTCGGGCAATGGAACGGCTGCCGGAGACAGGTAGTTCGAAGATTCCCACGGGGGAATATGAATGTGGCATACGTGCAAATTTGCCTGATCGCATTTCGCGATAAAAAGTGCATCCCGCAACACGTCCTGCGATGTCTTCGAAAAATCTAAAATTGCACATACCTTGGTATAGGGTGTTGTGTGGGCACGCCTGACAACCAACACATTTGTTTGAGCCGTTCGAATGCACTTCGTCGCCAGCACACTCGCGCCCCTGCTTCCACCAGTCGCTCCACGCGACCCGAGCACCAGTAACTCCGCCGTGTGCGCCCTTACCTCTGTCATGATTTCTTCAAACGGATCACCAATACGCACAATCGACTTCACATCACCTACAACACCAGTTTCTTCCAAAAACGCACGGAGTCGCGCGCGTGCGCGTTTCACAGAATCGGTTTCCATGCGCTCTGCCTCGGTTCCCATCGCCTTGGCCAAAGCACCGAGTGTTTCCGATTCCACCACATGCACCGCGCGAACATTTGCCTCATGATGACCAGCTAAACGAATCGCCTGCAACAGGGCATTTTTCGAGTTGGGCGAAAAATCCACCGCTACCACAATCTCTTTGAGCAGTTGCATTGGGAATCACCCCCTTTTTGTAGAACCCTACACCTTTATCTAAATCCTTTTACCCAATCGGTGTCAAGCGGATTTAAAAAAAAGAGCCGTTGTCCATTTTTATATGGACAACGGCTCACACTTTATAATCCATAAATAATTATTTTTTGTCCGCGCATTCCCCCCAACAAGGGATATTAATCCCCCAGGGGTTTTGCTCCAGAAGTACCAGGACTGGCGGGCATATCAAACTTTTCCACAGAATCGGGATGAGCAGGATCGAACCTTTCAACATCATCACTTATATATTTCGCAATATCCAGTTTGTTATCGCGAATACCCTGTACCACACATTTGGCCAGTTCGTAACTTCCATAGTTATTATGGTGGGTGCCATCCTGAAATGCTTTTTTCAAATCCCCCCCCAGCGCTTTGTAGAACACCCTGCTTTTTGCGTGCAGATCAATCAGCGGCACGTTATCTTCCTTGGCCACTTCGCAAACCGTAGCGGGATAATTTTCCAGCGTATCTTTATCCACCCCCGCCATCCGCTCCATCGAGGTGATGAGCACGGGCATGCCCCCTTTTTCACGCGTGCTGGCAACGGTGCGTTTGAGATTGGCTTTGTACGTC
>DNPO01000339.1:0-223 GCA_003501375.1 Candidatus Sumerlaeota bacterium
GTTTGTATGTTGCAGCGCGCGCGTATCAGCTGTAGCGTGCTGCGCCGTAGCAAGACCCGTGGCGTTTGGTTTCAGGGGAAGAGAATCAGGTGGCTCCGGTGTTTGAATATCGATTTGCCAAACCGCGTGCGGAACTGAATTCGGCGGATGGTGCGACGACTGCAACGCTGCCCGGAGAAATAACCTGGGTTTCACACAGCGCCAACACGCTGCAACTGCGCTG
>DNPO01000339.1:494-8675 GCA_003501375.1 Candidatus Sumerlaeota bacterium
AAAAACGGATGCTCCGGCGTTGCTCTTTTTGCGGGAACATTGGTCGCCGGGGTGGAAAGTTTGGGTGAATGGGAAGCGCCAGGAAGTGCTGAATGTGCGGGATGGATTCCGTGGGGTACTGGTGCCAGCAGGAACCAGCGAGGTAAGGCTCGCTTTCTACCCGACGCTTTTTCTCGCGCTGCTGGGCCTGTCCGCTGTCGTGTTTATCGGCTGGGCGGCATGCCTGCTGTACCAGTGGCGCAAGAGCAGACGCGCGACTGCCTGATTCATTTTTTTATCAAAGTCTTTTGCGATTGCGACGCCAGCCAGGCTCCAAACAAAACGGCTATGCCCCCAAACATCTGGGGAATGGTTAGCACATCGCCATACACCAGTGCGGAAAATAAACAGGTTACCGCCGGGGTCAACTGCATGGTCGCGCTGGAAACCGACGCGTTCAGTTGGCGCAAGGCGGCAAAAACGGTCCCGTGCGCCAGCACAATAAAAAGTAAAGCAGTAAGCGCCATGAATGGGATTAACCAGAACGGTTGATGCAACAGTTCCCCAATGCCGCCATTGATTACCAGCAACACCAGCAACCCCGCCGCGGTCAAGGAGATGGCGTATGTTGCCGAAGCCAGCGGGTGCATATTTACCACAACGCTGCGAATGGTAATCAAATAAAAGGCTTGCCCGGCAGCATAAAGCAACGCAAGCGTTACCCCGATCCAGAAGCGGGCTTCTGTTACATCAAGATGCTCCAGCAAATGCGGGTCGCGTAGAAACACAACCGTGATAACGCCGCACATGGCAAAGGCTGATCCGAACAAAAACTTGAAAGACCGGATAGATGCGCGCTCGTCGCGCAGGAGCACAAAAGAAAAAAGCACCGCAAAAATAAGATTGACGGAAGAGATCAACATACCAATGGCCGGGTAGAGGAAGTAATAAATCCCGGCAAAGAGGCTCTGCGTGATCACATTAATCAGCCCGATCAGAATCAATTTCCGCCAGAGCGATACCGTCAGTTGCGGCGGGTCGTAACAAAACGCCTGCGTCCACGGGAATCGGTTTTGTATTTTATTGCGGAATGGTCTGTAGCCCTGCACAAAATGCCACGCCAGCAACATGGCCGCCGCACAGGCAAAACGAAATCCGTTTTGCGTCCAGACCGAATAGTACTTGGACAGGAACTTGACCGCCAGGGGCGCAATACCCCATAAAAACACGGTATTCAGGAGCAACAGATAAGCAGTACGACGCGAGGAAGACGGCATGTGAATCCTTTAGGAAATTCAGGGATGGGCAACCCGCTGCACCATCATGGAATCCGCCTGAGCGCTAAAGGTCTGGCGGAATCTCTCTTTGACCATTGTACGATTTCCCTTCGGGTCAGTCAATTCAAACAAAAAAAGTTCCGGCCGTTGTATCCCCTTTTGTTCCAGTTCTTCCGGTAATGGCGTGGGCAATTTGAACTTGGGCGTCAGTTCAAACGTGTTGCCAATGATCTGTAAATCCGTCTGAGAAATCATGCTGGTCAGATACATCGGGCGACCGGATTCCAGAGCCGGAACCAGCATGCCGCCCATGAATGCAACCAACCAGCGTTCTTCGGAACTGGGGGGCTCATCGCCAATAAAAACGCGCAATCCCTCTGGTAGTGTTGCCTTTAACATGGAGGCATACCAGCGGGAAAAAATGAAGTTGGAGCCGATGATCGCAACGTCTGGGCGTTGTTTCTCGCATGACTGCGTGTACCACAATGGGTAAATGTCGTAATCACCTCCGGTGAAAATGATAGCGTTTGGCGGGAGGCTTTTGCAGGCCACTTTTGTAAAGAGTTGAAGACCGTCGCTTTGGGATTTGTTGACACCGAGCGCGGGATCATAGTAATTGACAATGCTGAAAATCCCCAGAATGGCAAAAAGACCGCAGGCGGCCCAGGCGCGTTTTTCCATGCCTTTGAGCCAACCGACTTTTTCCTTTTCCTCCAGCATGTCCAGAAAAATACCGGGGCCAAGTATGATGCCGAGAGGTGCCAGGCAACAGACCAGCGTCCAAAGAGGCAATTGATACGCTTCAATATCCTGAATGGTATAGACAACGACGACGGCAAAGTTGAGGGCGAATACGCCTGCCAGTCCGAGTGCTGCCTGTCGTTGTTTGAGAAGGAGTGCGATGCCGCCAAATATCGCGCATGCGATGAGGATGACGGCAAGTCCGTTACCGCCTTGTTTGTTGTCGGGCGTGCCGGGTGTGATTTGCTTCCCCATCCATTCGACGATGGATGCGGTGCGTTTTGAGATGTGTGCGGGCAGTTCGCTCAGCGTGATTTTATGCAGGCCCTGTGCTGTTTGCACGGTCAGAACACGTGTGCCACGGAATTGTCCGCCGGAGATGTGGTAATAGAGGCGGGTGAGCGTGCTGGGATCACCTGAATTGATCGGCGGTAACGCGCGCGCACGAATGGGGAGATAGGACAGGCCGATGACAAGTGGCACCGCAAAGCAGACAATCGCCGGGAGAAGAATGCGAAGCGCAAGGGCGGGATAGGGCGTTTTCGCTCTTTGTTGCTCGCGTAGCAGCATCAGCGCTCCCATGCCGGTGAGGGGCAGGGTGACGAGAAACAACTGGTGATGCAAGAATCCGATGCCGCTGAAGGCGCAGAGTTGCAGGAAATTTTTGCGGGTGGGCGTCTCGATAAGGCGCAGTCCGAGTGTCCAGGCAAACGTGACGAGCACGAGCATGCACGAGTAGACTTCGGTCTCGTTGCTTTGATCCCACCACATCGAACTGACGCCGAGCATGACAGCAACGGTTGCCATGCAACTCTGAAGCGGAAGGCTGTTTGCGCGTTCTTTTCCTGCGATTAATGCCCATAACTGTTTTTGAAAAAAATAGGCTCCCACACAGGCCAACGCACCGAAGATAGCGGTTAGCAGATTCATGCTAAACGCAGGTGAGCCGAGACCGAGATGCGTAAAGAGGAATCCCAGCACCATAAACAGGGAATAGCCGGTCGGGTGCGGGATGCCGAGGGTGTACGCCGCAGCGGTGAGTTCCGGGCCATCGCCCGGGTAAATGCCGGGGCAAAGGGTGCGGAGATAGAGCGCGAATGGCAGGAGAAAAACGGCCAAGGGCAGGAGCAGGTTTTTGTAACGGAGGAGCATGGATCAGGCGTTTTCGCGGACGAAGTGCGCAACGGAGCGATCACCGGTGCGTTCGGCTTCCTTGCTGAAGTAGCAGCCGGGCAACTGATTTTGGGCGCGGTGATAGGTGATGCACTCGCAGCACATGCCCTTTCTGGGACAGTCGAAGGTACAGGTGCAATCTTTCAGATTTTTTTGTTGGTTGGGGCAGGTTGTCATGGGGGGAATCCTTGTACTTTAATCTTTTGTGTCCTTGCTGCCCTTTACGTCTTTTTTTAAAGGATATAAAGGACTACAAGGACACAAAGGACAGATGCTTACAACTCGGCAATGTCGTTGATGCCGAGGATTTCTTTTTGCGCGGCGATCAGTTGGTTACAGCCCAGGAAACCGAGGTCGAGTAGTTCGTTCAGTTGGGCGCGATTATAAGGGACTTTTTCCGCTGTGCCCTGAATCTCGATGATGTTGCCTGCGCTGGTGGCGGCGAGGTTCATGTCCACGTCAGCCTGGGAGTCTTCGATGTAACACAGGTCCAACACGGGTTGACCTTCCACAATGCCCACGCTGATGGCCGATGCGAAATCGGTGAGCAGGCCAGCGCCTACTTTGTTGCGTGAACGCAGGGCACGAAGTGCCAGTGCTAATGCAACAAATCCGCCGGTTATTGACGCGCAACGCGTGCCGCCATCGGCTTCAATCACGTCGCAGTCGATGATCATAGTACGCTCGCCAAACTTTTCCATGCGGAAGACAGAGCGCAGCGTGCGCCCGACCAGACGTTGAATTTCCTGACTGCGGGCGTTGACCTTGCCGCGCATGCCGTCGCGGGGAATGCGCTGAGCGGAGGAACGCGGCAACATCGCATATTCCGCGGTGAGCCAACCAGTTCCGGAACCTTTAAGATGCGGGGGCGCTTTTTCGTCGAGCGTGGCGGCACACAGCACCTTGGTGCCGCCGATTTCGATCAGCGCGGAGCCTTCAGCGTTGCGTAAGGGGTTGGGGGTAATTTTCAATTCGCGCATCTGCGCGGGTTCGCGTTTGTCTACTCGGATCATTTTGGTAAGATTCCTTAAGGATTGGGGGATTGTGTTATTAAACCATATTGTTGCTGAGCATCGGCGTCATTAATCACGGCAATCGCTGTTGGAGACAAAGCCCATTTTCGAATTGTCGGACGGAGTTTCTTGTACAACTCTTCTTGTAATGTCACACACCATCTTTTCTGATGTCCACGAATTACTAGGACAAAATGAAAATCCGCTGTCCCAAGGTTCAACTCTCTGAACTTTGCAGGGATGGCGTTTGTTTTAGATTCTTCATGACGTCCAAGACAAGCGGCAATGAACAGGGAAAAACTATCGAGCATTTTTCCGACGATCTCGTCGAGAAATTCATTAAAGTTAGGTTGCGTCTCCGGGCGCGGGCTACTGGATTTCGCCTCGACCAATAGGATGCGACGAGTACCTTTCTTTCCCTCATGCAAACAGAGAAATTCCGCCGTTTGAGCATCTTGTTTGACGCGCAGATAGAGTTCGCTCTTTTCGATATAAAAACAACTCTCTTCGTCGAAGGGACCAAAGTTCATTCCGGATTCGGATATTGTTATCATCCCAGTGCCATCCCCATCTCTTCTTGGTAGAGGCGAATAGATTCATCAATAATGGGGTTATCCGGCATCCCGTCCTTCAGATCACAATGCGTCCAATCTGACTCATTTTTTGAAATCACCGGGACAGACATCTGTTTTTCCTGTGCGATTAAGAACAGTTTTTTCACGACGAAGTAGGAATGACTCGCCATAAAGAACTGAATACCTTCTTCCGCAAGCAAAACAATAATATCCAACAAATCGGAAATGGCTTTCGGATGCAGCGCGGATTCCGGTTCATCAATAAAGATAATAGAATTGGGGGTGAGAAAGCGATTGCCCAAAAGCGTATCAAGAATACCTATTTTTTTGACGCCTTCAGCGGTAACACCAATTGCAAACTTCTGGTTTCCCTTCATGAAAAACCAGCGTCCTGAATTGGTATCGTACTCGACCCGGCCCTCTATGATACGTTCCAATTGTTGCCTTGATTTGGCAAAACTGGTATAATTTTTCCCTCTTTCCTTGGGAAGATTTAACGCATCAGCCAAGTCAAGGTATGTGTCGTCAAAGCCAAACATCTCACCCTCACGACGCGACTTTAAAATGATGTGATGGAGAGACAAAACCTCTTTAGCTGGGAGAAAAATAGAATTGCTGTTACGAGGATCGACATGGTTTTCCAGCGTAGGGATGTGTTTCGTGGTATCTTTACCAAAGCTGTAACAGAAGGTTTTTCCATCGAGTGAGACATTGCACGAAAGCGGAGCATCAGAACCTTTGGCTACCAAATCACCTATTTTCCCCGCTTGAAAAGTCCAGTAAAGCTTATCAACCAAAATTTCAGATGCCGAATCTTGATTATCCCCGCGCTGGTATTTTTCGAGCGTGCGCATCGTTGCGTACAGGGCCTTAAGTAGGAATGATTTTCCGCGATCGTTTTTCCCAATCACGAGGTTGATTTTCCCTAAATTTTTCCACTCAACGTTGGCAAGCGGCCCGAAATTTTCAATTTTTACTTTGTTCAACATGGCTGAGACCTCGTTTAATTATTTCCACCCATTCGTCTCCCTCTTGGGATAGGAACATGCTCACGATTCTGCCCGGAGCGCTTCCAAATAGTCAAGCAGAATGACGGCGGCGGCATAGGCGTCGCGCTTGCCCTTGCGGTCGGCCTTCCTAATGCCGTCGCGCTCCATCCACTCATCGGCGGAAAAGGACGAAAGCCGCTCGTCGTACAACACCACCTGCGCCTGACGAATCGCTTTTTTTACGCGGGCGGCAAATTCGCGCGAAATTTCCGCGCGTGGTCCAACCGAACCGTCCATGTTCACCGGATCGCCCACCACGATGATTTCGGCTTCCTCGCTTTTGACCAGTTCGCGCAGGCGCTGGAAAATGTGGCCGTCATCTTTATTGGTGCGCACGAGAGTCTCGAGTGGGCGGGCAAGGCCTGTTTCGGGGGAACCGGCTGCGACGCCGATGCGACGGTCGCCTATGTCGAGAGAAAGCATTCGTGCCATAAAACCTCAACCCTCTATCCGCCAATGGCGCGGATGACGCAAGTTTAATTTCTGCGGATTTCAAGTTACAAGCGCCCCAAACTGTGGGGTAGGGCGTGTTGATAAAATACCTTGGCGGAAGTGAGAAAGCCAAGAACTTTTCGCGAACGTTTGTTGAGACAGCAGGAGTTCCTGGAGTTCTCTTGCGTTAGTTGCAAAATACTCTTGTGTCGCGGAGTGGGCCGATGGTAAAATCGCCCCAAGTTCGCGGATATTTTTTTACAGAGACTATTTTTAATTTTTGATAGAGACCTTTGAATAAAAGGGTAAACAGGCTTCAGTACCTGGATTCTTGGCGTTTGAGTAGGTTTCTACACCATGTGGACAACATGTTCTACCCGCAAAGGAGCAAGATTATGAAACTTAGTCTCAAATTGTATCTCGTGCTTACCATTATGACTTTGACGGCAATCGTGGTGGGGATGATTGGGTATTATGGGTTAAACAAAGTCAATGACAACTTTCGCTATCAGACCGATTTCAACCTTCCCGAACTCAGTTCCATGGGGGCTGTGCGCTACGATTTGTCGCAGTTGATTCGTACGGAAAAAAACGCGGTGTTGGCTACGACCGACGCCAGTTCCAAGAAGTATGCTGAAGCAGCCGCAGGCAATCTTGCCGATATCCGGAAAGCGCTTTCTGCACTTGAAGCGGCCTATTCTAAGAACCCCGGAGTCTCTGCTGAAGAAAAAACGACCCTGGCGGAAATTCCCAAGGCATTAACAGAAGTGGAAAATAACGACAAGGAACTTCTTGCCCTTGCTGTGCAGAATACCAATCGTCATGCAACAGAAAAGGCCAATGGCAAAGGGATTGAATTGCAGAATAAAATAGGGGACGCAATGGATGCGTTGCTTCAACTGAACATAAAAAAGATGGAGAGTGGTGCGGACGCGGCTGCACTGAAGATTATCGGAGAAAAAATGGCATTGGCGTACAATGTGAGTGATGCTGTGCAAATGACGCAATCTGCATTCAGCATACATATTAACTCCTCTGAAGATAAAGAAATGGCGGCTGTTGAAAGCGCCACCAAGGTTCGCGAAGAAAGTATTGCCAAATCTCTGACACGTTTTTCTGCCATAGTCGATGCGGAGGAAAAACCAGTACTCGCGCCTGTTGCAGACTTGGTGAAGGAGTATCAAAACTTGACGGCGGAGATTTTTGTTCTTTCTCGCAAGAATACCAACGGTGCTTCATCAGCCATCAGTGAGGGGAAGCAGCGTGTTGCTGCGGGAAAAGTGACTGCCCTGTGCGATAAACTGAATGGTTTATTGGATAGCAACGTTGCCGCTTCTGTCAAAGCAGGCACTCAAACCTACGATATTTGTCTTACCCTTCTCATTACAGCGGGGCTTCTTGGCATCATCGTTTCCCTGATCGTCGGTACCCTCATTATCATGGGGCTGAATGCCAGTTTGAGGCGGGTGGTGATCAGTTTGGGCACCGCTTCCTCCCAAGTCAATTCTGCAGCCAGTCAGATATCGTCAAGTAGTCAGCAGTTAGCGGAAGGGGCGACCCAGCAGGCTTCCAGTCTGGAAGAATCCTCCTCGGCACTGGAAGAACTGGCCGGGCAATCGCGCGGCAATACCGAGAAGGCTAAACTGGCAGCGAGTGGGGCGGAGCAGGCCCAAAAAACTGCCGATCAGGCCAGCGGTGCCATGGAGCAAACCGTGAAGGCGATGGACGGTATTAAAACATCCTCCAGCAAGATATCCGGCATTATCAAAACCATTGAAGAAATCGCTTTCCAAACAAATTTGTTGGCGCTGAACGCGGCTGTTGAAGCGGCCCGCGCGGGTGAGCATGGCAAGGGCTTTGCCGTGGTTGCCGAGGAAGTGCGTAAACTGGCTGAGCAGTCCCGCGATGCCACCGGGCAGATTGCCGCTATGATTGGCGAGGT
>DNPO01000339.1:8852-9051 GCA_003501375.1 Candidatus Sumerlaeota bacterium
GCTTTGCCGTGGTTGCCGAGGAAGTTCGTAACTTGGCCCAACGTTCGGCTGTCGCTGCCAAGGATACCGCTGCGCTGATCGGGACCAGTGTCGAGCAGTCCAATCATGGTGCTGAGGTGGTGGTAAAAGCAGCGGATGCTATTGGGCAAATTCTCGACATTGCCCGCAATGTGGCAGGTAATGCTCGTGAAGTTACCAC
>DNPO01000154.1 GCA_003501375.1 Candidatus Sumerlaeota bacterium
GCAAACTCAGGTTGTTATCTTTAGCGATCGCGAAGCGGATATTTACGAATTGTTTCTGGAGCCGGATCGACGTCGCGCAGAGGGCAAAGCGTGTGCGGAAGACGCAGCCGAAACGCGTTGTTTGCGACAGAATGCGGGGCGCATTTCGCATGATTAACAAGTTTCATCGTTTCTGCGTTGCCTGCTCAAACGTTTCGCTCGCGTGGTAGGAACTACGCACAAACGGGCCACAGGCGGCTTCGGAAAAACCCATCTCCAGCGCGGCTTGGCGCAACGTTTCAAATTCTTCAGGCGTTACATAGCGTTCGACGGGCAGGTGCTCGGCGGTGGGTTGTAAATATTGGCCCACGGTCAAAATGGAACACCCCGCCGCGCGGAGATCGCGCAGGGTTTGCAAAAGTTCCTCGTTTGTTTCGCCCAATCCCACCATCAAACCAGACTTGGTTGGAATCGTTGGTGCTTGCCGCTTTGCTTCCGCCAGCAACGCCAGCGAGCGCTGGTAGTCGGCAGCATGTGGGCCGCGCGCTGCGCGCACCGGAGGGTACAGGCGCGGCACGGTTTCGATATTGTGATTTAGCACGTCCGGTTGTGCAGCCAAAATGATGTTGAGCGAATCCCAGTTGCCTTGCAAGTCGGGAATCAACACTTCCACGCGCATGCCAGGCAGGGTTTCTTTTAGTGCATGGATGACCGCAGCAAACTGGTCCGCCCCGCCATCGGGCAGGTCGTCACGCGTAACCGAAGTTACTACTGCATAGAGCAGTCCGAGCGTTTTTGCCGCTTCCGCAACGCGTCTGGGTTCCCCGGGATCGGGCGGCAATGGTGCCCCGTGCCGCACATTACAAAAGCGACAGTTGCGGGTACAGAGGTCGCCCAGAATCAAAAACGTGGCTGTTTTTTTGGAAAAGCATTCCCAGCGATTGGGACAATTGGCTTCCTGGCACACCGTGTGCAAGTTGCCATGCTCAATCAGACGTTTCACCGCGTTGTATTCAGGACCGGAGGGAAGGGTGCGTTTTAACCAGGAAGGCTTCATGGGAATTACGAATTAGGAATTACGAATTGGGGATGAAAAACCGAGTGCTCGTTCGTAATTCCTAATTACTTTTCTACATTTTAAATTGTTCTTCCGACTCTTCGTAACACTTCGCCATTTCGGCCATTAGCGACTGCACCAAGTCGCCGCTAATTTTCAATTGTTTGTTAAAGAGCGTGTTATCAATATCGATTGAGTCGTCGGGAGCGGCTCCGCCCAAACCCAGACGGTGCGACATCAGGTTGGCCAGTCCGATCAATGCGACGGCATTCGGGTTTTCTTCCTGTTCCAGAATTTGCGGGTTGGATACGTGGTGCCGACGGCAAATGCGACCAAACACATTGGGCAGACGCCATTTCGTGATAACACGGGAACCGATTTCAGCGTGATCAAAGCCAAACTCCTGTTTTTCTGCTTCCAAGACCGAATCAGTTGGCAGGCGTCCGTTATAAAATTTTTCAAAAATCAGTTGGTAATCGTTGCGGTACACCACAGCCAGAATCATGCGTCCGGCATCGTGCAACAATCCGCCCAGAAAGGCCTCGTCCGCGTCCATCAGCCCAGTTTTTTTAGCGATCAGGCGCGCACCGACAGCGGTGGCCAAACTGTGTTCCCAGATTTTCTTTTCCATCAAGCCAGGGTTTTTAAAAATGCCCTTGGTACAAACGGTGATGATGAGACTGCGCAGGGCGGCGTGGCCAAGAATGAAAATGGCTTGGCTGACGGAGGAAATTTTTTGCCGCGTGCCAAAGAATGGTGAGTTTGCCATTTGCAGGACGCGCGAGGCCATGGACATGTCCGAGGAAAGGGCTTGCCCCAACGAGGTATTGGTGGTGCGGGGGTCTCCCAGCATGTGCATGACTTTTTGCGCCACTTCAGGCATTGCCGGAATATCGCGCACCATGCGGTCCATGTTTTCTATCAATGGAGACATCGGGGTGTTTTTCTCCTTTCGGACAGGGAAATAGTCTCTGGCTGATTTTTCACCAACCCGGAGCAATATGACACAGCGGATAATGTTTTGCAAGAGGCAAGAGAAGGGGTTTCAGTACAAAAACGTACGGCTGGATTAAAAAAATATTGACAATTCTCCCGCTATTCGGCAAAATCTCCTCTTGCCTGGGCTTGGCAGTATTCAGCCATCAGGTTAGGCCACTGGCCTATTGTCCGAAGGTACGGACCATTCTATTCGATCTCGAAGAATCGAACAAAGGTAGAGAAACCAATGAACTACACGGGACCCAAAGTAAGACTGTCACGTAAGTTGGGCGTCGCCCTGACTCCCAAAGCCGAGCGCGTAATGCAGAAGCGTTCCAATCCCCCCGGTCAGCACGGTGGGGCGCAGAACAACCGCAAAGTTTCCGTTTACAAACGTCAGCTGCGCGAAAAGCAATTGCTTCGCCACTTCTACAATATTCAAGAGCGTCAGCTCCGTAACTATTTCCGCAAAGCATCGCGCTTCACCGGTAACACCGCCGATACCATGCTGGGCCTGTTGGAATCGCGTTTGGATGCCGTTGTCGCTCGTAGCGGTATCGCCCGCACCATCTTTGCTTCTCGTCAGAACGTTGTCCACGGCCACATTCTGGTCAATGGCAAGCCGGTCAACATTCCTTCCTATCACGTGAAGGAAGGCGATGTGATCTCCGTTCGCGAGAAAAGCCGCGCGCAGAAGAACTTTATCGAGGCGCTGGAATCTGCGGTGAACACCCCGATCTACCTCGAACTCGACAAAGAGAAAATGTCGGTTATGCTGATCTCCAAGCCGAAACGCGAAGATATCCCGGTTATCAAAAACGCCGACGTCTCGCTAGTTATCGAGTTCTACGCTCGTTAATCCCGCAGGGACCTCGTTCCTTGCGCAGTTGATCTTCAAAAACAGGAAACCCCTTTGGTTGTTCTGCTCGAAGCAAAACAACCAAAGGGGTTTCCTGTTTTTGAAGATCATCAGCGCAAGGAACGAGGTCCCTGCGGGATTAACGAGCGTAGAACTCGATAACACGCGAGACGTC
>DNPO01000381.1 GCA_003501375.1 Candidatus Sumerlaeota bacterium
CCTGGGACGGGAACCTTTATTCTCTTTGTTACCATTTTCTTCGTTAACCAACACCTCCGATTGTGTAAAAAGGAACAAACTATGTCAAGAAGAATGGATGGGAATTCAGATGCGGATTTTCCGCAAATTCCTGCAGGAAGGGGATGGGTTTCATGCTTCCTTCTTGGAGTGAACCGAGGCTGGTTCCATTTTCTCCACCTGGCGGGCGGTTTCTTCCAATGCCTTGATGTCTTCCGCGTCCGCAGCCAACGCCTCGGCGGTGCGACGTTGCGCGTCAAAGATTTCGTAGCGTTCGTTGGCAATGCTCTGCATCGCCTTGTGGCTGATGGAGCCTGTCCCCTGCAAGACCGGGCGTTCATTGAATTCCAACAGGCGATCCACGTTGGCCCGCCAATAATCCAACGTCAGTTGTTTGCGCTCCTTCACCCGGAGTTCGGCTTGCTCCAGAAAAATCACCACGAGGCGGTTGAGGGAATCTATTTCATCCGCCGTCAGGTAATTTTTGGCGACAATGACATCCTGTTTTCGCACGCGGGAGCCGCTCCAAGCCATCAGGTTCATGTTGGGCGTATGGGGATTGGCACGATCCACCACGATTTCCGCCGCCGTGCGTTGGGTAACGGCGTAGAGGAGTTTGTTTTGCACCTCGGCAAAAAATTGCTGGGCGGCTGCTTCATTGTCGCGGTAGTCGGAACTGAGTGCGAAGAGGTCGCGCACCTTTTGATAAAAGCGTTTCTCGGAGGCGCGTATTTCGCGAATGCGTTCGAGCAGTTCGTCGAAATAATCCCAACCGCCGGGGTTCTTGAGGCGCTCGTCATCCATGACAAAGCCTTTGACGATGTACTCCTTCAAACAGGCATTCGCCCACTGACGGAATTGGGTGCCGCGGGGAGATTTTACACGAAAGCCGACCGCAAGAATGGCTTCCAGATTATAGTAAGCCACGTCGTAATCTTTGCCATCGCTGGCAGTTGTCCGGAAATTCCGGACAACTGCTTCGGCGCTCAATTCCCCTTCGTTGAAAATGTTCTGAAGATGCTCGCTGATGGTCTGCTTGGAACGCTGAAAAAGTTCGCCGATCTGCGCTTGGGAAAGCCAAATCGTCTGATCTACCAGACGGCATTCGAGGCGGTTTTTCCCGTCCTCGGTTTGATACAGTATCAATGCGCCAAAGTTTGGTTCGCTCATGCCGTTACCTCCTGGGGGCGAGGAGTGGTTTCGGGAAGGGGAACCTTTGTTCCCATTTTCTTCGTTAACCAACCACTCCGATTGTGTAAAAAGAAACAAACTCTGTCAAGGAGAATGGCTGGGAATGCAGATGCGGATTTTTCGCAATTTCTGGCAAGAATGAGGCGGTGCGTCCGCAGAAGCGCGGGCCAAAGGCAAATACCGCGCAAAACACCGAAATCGATGCGCCGGGACTAAAGACTTCACTCCCGCCCCAGGCGACTCTCCAAGTCAAAAACAACTTCGCTGATGCAATCGTGGAATCCCCACCCAACGCCGTCGGTTATTTCCTCCACCTCCGACAGACGGTCTCTGAATAGCGGGTAAAAGTCTGGCAGTTCATCGTACAGCAACGCGGCCAAGTCTCTAAGCGCGGATTCCACGCTGTCGTAAAATCGCTCGTCAATATCCCCGTACGTCATGGTGAATTTCGCGCCATTTTCCACATAGGTCATCAGCAAATCCGCCACGCCGGGTATATCCTGGGTGATCTTGCGATAATCACGAATTGCCTTACGCGCTTCGCCCAATTTCAGTTTTCCAAAACCGCGTGCGGGAAAGAATTGATCCACCACTTTTTTTCGACACTTTTCCAATATCGCATCGCGGGATTCACAGGGGCCGAACTTGGTGTTGAGCAAGTCGCGCGCGGTTTCAGAAACGTCGTAAAGTTCTTTTATCAAGACAAGGAGCGAAGGGTTTTCCAAAGCAGCAATCTGTTTTCGGATGGTGGTCCAGCCATTTTTGTTCTTGGTTGCCTTGGTCTGTACTTGCGTTTCATCTGATACACTGGACTTTGCGAACCGCATTTTTTTATTCCTTCCGTTGCAATCCGAAACTGGATTTAGCGCTGTTTTTTGCCAATTCTTGCGGCTTGCCATCACCCGCGGCAAAGTGGTAAGTGTGCATGGTACTGCCCTCTTCATTTACTGCACCTTTTCCACCAATGCACCCACCGAAAGGTCTTCATCCCAAAGCGGCCAATGGATGCCGTATCCGCCGGGCGACAATTCCGCGTTCATGCGTTCCGTCGCCGAAGCATGGGCAAGCAGCGGAGAACAATGTTCCCAACCGATGCAAACTTCCCGGTTCGACAACAATATTCGAAGGCCCGCCTTTTCTGGGGAAATGGATTGGGCGATAAGCGAAACCGTCGCCATGCGTTACCCCCGCGCTGCATAGTTCTTCTCGTAATACTGCTGATAATCGCCCGAGCGAATATTCTCCCACCACGCCTGGTTCGCCAAGTACCAGTCGATGGTTTGCTTGATGCCGTCTTGGAATTTAACCAGCGGCTCCCAGCCCAGTTCGCGCCGCGTTTTACTGGGGTCAATCGCGTAGCGTCGGTCATGCCCCAAACGATCCTGCACGTACTTGATCAGGCTCTCGGGCTTGCCCAGCGTTTTCAAAATCAGTTTGACGATTTCAATGTTCGGCCACTCGTTCGAGGAACCGATATTGTAAACCTGTCCGCTTTCACCGCGCTCCGCAGCGGTCAGCACCGCACGGCAATGGTCGCTTACATGGATCCAGTCGCGCACGTTCATGCCGTCGCCGTATACCGGCAGTTGCTTGTTCGCCAGCGCATTCATAATCATCAGCGGAATGAGTTTTTCCGGGAACTGGTACGGGCCGTAATTATTCGAGCACCGCGTGATAACGACGGGCAGGCCAAACGTTTCGTGGTACGCCCGGCAAAACATATCCGCGCTGGCCTTGGAAGCGGAATAGGGGCTGTTGGGAACAAGCGGCATGTTCTCGGTAAAGGCCCCGGTCGAACCAAGCGAGCCGTACACCTCATCGGTGGAAACTTGCAAAAAGCGCTCGATCTTAGC
>DNPO01000441.1 GCA_003501375.1 Candidatus Sumerlaeota bacterium
TATGACAATGGCGTCGCGTTTCGGTATGACATTCCCGAAGCATCCAAACTCGGGCAGTTTGTGTTGACCAAGGAACTGACCGAGTTCCGTTTTGCTGGCGATTACCGCTGCTGGGCAGGTGAGGAAGGAAGTTGTGCAGAAAACCAATATAAAGAGAGAACGCTTAGCAACGTTCCGGGCAATCCAAAAAAGCCGTATAAAAGTGTAGCGCCGCTGCTGGTTGAGGCACCCGGATGCTACGTTGCCATTGCGGAGTCCGACTTGCTGGATTGGGCGGGCATGTTTCTGACTGGTACCGGTACGTCTGCCATTGGCGTAACGCTGGATGGGCGTTGGGACAGGAAGGGATTGGTGGTTTCCACCGCGCCACGTGTGAGTCCCTGGCGTGCCATTATGATTGGGCGGCAGGCAGGCGATTTGTTGAATGGTGATTTTATCGCAACATTGGCAACGCCGAACAAAATCGGCGACGCGTCGTGGGTAAAGCCGGGTGTTGCTGCCTGGGATGCCTGGTGGACGGGCGTGAATCCCCGTTTGCCCCAGTTCAAGGGCGTCGATGCGCGTGGGGATACCGCATCGGATAAGGAGTATATTGACCTCGCTGCGGAGATGGGGTGGACGTATCAGATTGTGGACTGGTACTGGTACAAGAACATGACCTCGTATAACAAAAGTTTGTCGAACCCGCCGAATCCGAATCCGGGCGATTTCACGCAGCCAGTGCCAGAGATCAATGTTCCTGAACTGATCCAGTATGCAAAGTCCAAGAATATACGTCTTGTTATCTGGGCACACTCGCTGGACATTAAAACCTTTGGTGTGGAAAAAGCGCTGGATTATCTGGCGCAGCAGGGTTTTGCGGGATTGAAAATTGACTTTCTCAACAGCCAGTCGCAAGAGACGGTGCAGTGGTGCGAAGAGGTGTTGAAGGTCGCGGCACAAAAGCATTTGGTGATTGATTTTCACGGCACCTACAACCCGACTGGTTTAGCGCGTACCTACCCCAACTTTATTACACAGGAGGGGGTGCTGGGGAATGAGTATAACAAACTGGGTGGTAACAAGTGTAACATCCAACACACCATAACGCTGCCCTTTACTCGTGCTTTGCTTGGGCCGATGGATTTTACTCCGGGTGGTTTCCTCAACCGCACGCCCAAGGATTTCAAAGTGACGTCTCCCGCGCAGGTGATGGGAACGCGTGTGCGGCAACTGGCGATGCCGGTGCTTTACCCCAGCCCGATGCAGGTAATGTGCGACAGCCCGGCCAACTACAAAGGGCAGCCAGGTTTTGAGTTTTATCGGAATTTGCCAACCGCTTGGGACGAGTCGGTCGTGCTCGCAGCGGAAGTGGGCAAAACCGTGGCAGTCGCGCGTCGTTCGGGTGAGAAGTGGTATATTGCTGCCATGAATGGAAGCCAGGAGACGACCTTGGAATTGGCGTTGAAATTTTTGAAGAGTGGAAAATGGTCCGCGCGTATTTTTGCGGATAAACCCGATGGTGCGGCGAGCGATGTGGTGGAATCCACCCAGACGGTGGAAGCCGGGAAATCTTTGTCAGCCACGCTTGCATCGGGCGGTGGATTTGCAGCGGTATTAACACGTGTGCCGTAAAACAGGCATAGGGGACAGGAAACGAATTTAATCATCGGGGGCGATGACACCCACCGGAAAAATCGTATCCTGTCTCCCATGCCTTATCGCTTGATTTTTTGCAGCAACAAAAGGTAGCGTTATCTAAAAAATTGTGGCATCCTTTCGCCCCCTGTTTTTTTTCGGAGATTTTTCTCATGCCTGCAATGCGATCCCTTGAAACTCCTCGGTTTGCATCCCATATCCTTGGCATTTTAGTATTGACTTTTGGGGAGAATCATGACATTTCGTTAAAGCGGCGGATGTGCTGCGTTGGAAAAAATCTTAACCTCCCATTCGGGGTGGTTCTTCATTACGCAGTGGATGTGGTTGCCTGCCTGGGTTACATTGCCGCTGGTAATGGTTGGTTCTATGGAAATAGGCCTCCGTAGCAATGTTTCGTCGTGCGAAATGTATAATCAGGTGCATACAGACGAGGCAAAGAAAGTTGAGGTTTATCACCATGAAGAATGTAACACGTTGGATGTTGGGTACCGGGGTTGCGGCTTTGGTCACATTGGGTGCGGTGGCATTTGCCGCAGACACCTGCACGCTTGGCGAGGTGGTTGGAGTAAAACAAGTAACGAAGGGCAAAGCAAATGTTTTGGCAGTAAGTGGCGAGGACTTTGGAAGTGGGAGCAAGGATGTTGAACTTCCAGCCGATGCTCTGGATGGCGATCTTAACACCAAGTATTTTAACCAAGCGGTCGATGGATCGGAGACTCCGGGCATAAATTCGGGCCTGGCCGTCACCCTGAAAAGCGGCCCCACGGCTGTGACCGGGATTCAACTTGCCACGGCTAACGACATGGAAAAGCGTGATCCAGCCAAGATTGTTGTGGAAGGCTCCAATGACCCCAAGGCATTGGAAGCGGGCTGTGCTGCGTTCACGTTGGTCTACGAGGGCGAGGCTGGTTTGAAGGATGACCCGGGCCGTAATGCGTGGGGTAAGGAAGTCAAGTTCGATAATAAAATAGCCTATAAAACTTATCGTATCATTGTAACGGAAACCCGGATAAAAGATGCGGATGCCGTGCAGTACTCCGAGGTGAAGTTCATCAGTGGAACGGATGCGAAAAAGGATGAGAAGAAGGACGAGAAGAAGTAACATGCAGTCTATCAGCGCCTTCGCTGCCTTGCCGCAGCCGGAGGCGCTCTGTTTCAATGTTTGAAATTCACACCGGGGGGGGAAGTCCATTTTGAACGGAACACGCGGAAGATGCTTTGCCGTAATTGCATTCCTGATGCTAACGACTTTGGCCATCGGGGCGGATGATTGCGCCGTAGGCAAGGTGGTCGGAGTGAAGCGTACCATCAAGGGCCAGCCCAACATTCTGGCGGTGAAAGGCGAGGATTTTGGATCGGGAGGCAAGGATAAAGAAGTGCCCGCCGATGCATTGGATGGGGACCTCAATACCAAGTACTACAACCAAGCACGATCTGGAACACAGCGTGCGGGGGTATATACTGGCCTGGTGGTGACGTTAAAAGATGGGCCAAAGGTTGTTACCGGAATTCAGTTTGGCACAGCCAATGATGTTCCGGGGCGCGATCCGGTCAAGATCACAATAGAGGGCTCTAACGATGCAAAAGCCTTGGAAGCGGGCACCTCTACTTTCACGTTGCTCTATGAAGGAGGATCGGGGGTGGAGATTGATCCTGGGCGGAATAAATGGGGCAAGGAGGTGAACTTCCCCAATAATAAGGCCTATGCAAGTTACCGAGTCTTGGTTGCGGGTCTTCGGGATGAAACGGGAAAAGATGCAGAAGTGAATAGTACGCAATACTCCGAAATTAAATTTATCACGGGAACGCCCGCAACTGGAAGTTCAGCGACCTCGAAGTCAGCATCTACACCACCAGATTCCGTTCCCTCACCTGCGGCTGTTGTTTCAACAACGCCTTCCAGTCGCAAGGAAGTCTACCTCACTGTGCAACGAGCCTCACGCGTCAAGATGGGATGGGGGAAGGCGGGGGATAATCTCAATGTAAATGGCAACGCTCTGTGCATTGGGAAGCAGGTTTTTGGCAAGGGCATTGGTTTGAATGCAAATTCGGAGATTATTTTTAAGTTGGAACCAGACGTGCGTTGGGTAACGTTCCATGCAGGTATTGATAGCGATCTGACAGATTCCGGTGCTTTGAGGGTCAACGTATATGTGGATGGCCAAGTAATTTATGAGTCTTCGACCATGCGCTTTGGTGAAGACCCGATTTATGTTTCGCGCGAAATCAAAAAGAAAGATGCCAGGGAATTGCGCATCGAGGTGGTGGTCGCCCCGGATGGGACGGGCAAGGACCTTCTGGATTTTGGCAATTTGCGTTTCAGCAAGTCCACCACGGAACCCACGCGTGACGCTGCGGCAGCCGTCAAGGAATAAAAGCAAAAAGTATCATCCGGTTTTAAAACCATTCAAGTCTCGAGGCACCGAGAGGGGCATTTTCCCCCTCTCGGTGCCTTTTTTTTACGGCACCTCGCGTTTAGTTCTATTCATTTTGATAGGGCTGGAACTGAGCCACCAGATAGATTATAATGTTTTCTGCTGGATGTAGGTCGGAGAATGCGATGAAATTATTGTTTGTGTGCAGCCGAAACAAATGGCGCAGTTTGACCGCAGAGAAAATATTCCAGGGAGTACATGGATACGACGTGCGGTCGGCGGGCACGGAAGCACAAGCCCGCATTAAAGCAACCGCCGGGCATATTGGTTGGGCCGATGTGATTTTTGTCATGGAGAAGAAGCACCAAAGACGGTTGGAGGATAATTTTAGCGATCTTCTCCCGCAGAAAAAAGTGGTGTGTTTGAACATTTCTGACGATTACCTGTTTATGGATCGTGAACTCATCGATCTTCTTGTTGCTACCGTTTCAGAGCATATTGACATCCCCGAGATGATGCCTGACTAAGTTCAGCGAAGGTTCTTATGCGCACTCGTTTTGCTCTTCTCCTCTCCCTGCTCGCCACGTGCCTGTGCTTGGTCTTTTTCTGCGAACCCCTGGCCGCGCAGAATCGCGCGACTTTGTCTTGCTCCCTGTGCCGACAACCCATTACGGGAACTTACTTCAAGTATGGTACCAATATCATTGTCTGCCAGGCATGCAAGGCCCGGTATCCAGCCTGCGTGTCTTGCGGATTACCGACAGTCTCTGCCGCCGCCACCTATCAAGGCGGGCCGGTGTGCGCGAACTGTGTGGCCAAATACGGGCGATGTGCTTCTTGCAACACCGTTTTACTGGGCCGATTCTTCCAATCCAAAGACCCGGCACAACCCGAGCGGTATTGCGAAACTTGCGTTAAAACCAAACCGCTTTGTACGTTTTGCGGATTTCCCAAGCGGGGCATGACGCAATCCAACGGCGTCTGGATTTGCCCGCAGTGTAAGGTCTCTGTGAAAAAATGCTCGGCATGCGGCGAAGCGATTCCGCCCGGAACTTATTACCGGATACCGTATCTGGAGGGGAATTTTTGCAAGAAATGCTTTGAGGAACGACCGCATTGTTCCTTTTGCAACCGTCCCGTGGTGTCAGACGGTCGCAAACTGGCCGATGGGCGCGTCTCCTGCATTAGTTGCTCTTCCACCGCTGTGCATGAGATGAAAGATGCCTTGGATGCGCTGGCGGAAACCGTCCGCTTCATGGAAAGCAGTATGGGAATGACCGTGAAGGAAGCGTACGATTTCGCGCTGGTGGATAACGCGGAAATGGCCCACTTGCTGGGCCGTGCCAACGATGGGCAGATGAAGGAATTGGGATATTTCGCCTCCGCTCTGCGTCCCAGCAGCCCGCGCCCGATCATCGTCATCCTAACCGACCTGCCGCGTTCCGCTTTTTACGAAACGGTTGCCCATGAGTACGCACACCTGTGGCAATATGAACAAAACCCGTATTGCACCGAGTTGAAAATCAATGAGGGTTTTGCGCAGTGGGCCGCCGCGCAGTGGCTGAAGAAAAAAGAATTGTTTGCCACATTGGCGCGACTGGAAGCGCGAGCAGATGAGAATTACGGAACCGGGTATCAATATTTCAAAGAGATTGCCAACGCGCAGGGAGGGCTTGGGGTCTTGGGACTGGCGCGAACGCATCAATTTCCCCCCAACGGAAAAACTCCACCCATTCCGCCAGTTCCAGAGAATCTGATTCGATTAAGTTATGTGTTGCCTCCCGGCGAAATGAAAGATCAGTGGGCCTTTGTGCAACGCGCCATGCCCATTGATCCGGCTCGTTTGCGGGCAAGACAGTAAAACTCGTTTCAGAAGGATTATCTCTTAAAACTTAACCCACCCTGCGCCCCCTGTTTTTTTAACCGCGAATGAGCGCTTATCGTCGCTAATCCCCCACCGCGTTGCCTCAAGTAAAAATGTCACCGAAGGCTAAGCGGCGAGTAAATCTCCTCCACAAAAGTCTTGCTATTTTCCAATCCCCCCCTTAGGATGGCTCCCAAAGTGGGCGTGTGCCCACTTTTTGTTTTATTATGGCCCCCCCAGGCGGGGGCGTGGCCTCCCAGACCGGGAGAGAAAACCCGTGAAGGTAACGTAAGGAGTGAAGGTAGTCATGGATTTTACCAATCTGAAACGCGACGTGAGTGCTGTCGCCAAAGAAAAAGACCTCGACATTGCCATTGTTAAGGAAGCCATTGAGTACGCCCTGGTGGCTGCTTCTAAAAAAAACCTTTCGCACTATAACGATGCACGTGCTGAATTAAATATGGAAACCGGTGAACTACACCTGCTGGTGAAAAAAATCGTTGTGGACGAACCGCAAAACGATCGTACCGAAGTGTCGCGTCGTGATGCCCGTAAAATTCTCAAAGACCCCCACATCGGCATGGGCGACGTGGTGGAAATTCCGATTGAACCTGCCGCATTTGGCCGTATTGCTGCCCAGTCCGCCCGCCAGATCGTGATGCAGCGCATCCGCGATGCCGAGCGTAAAAAGACCCAGGATGAATTTTCCAAGCGTATCAACCAAGTAGTCACTGGTACGGTGCAGCGCTTCGAGCGTCGCGATGTGATCATGAACATCGGTCGCGCCGAAGGTATCATGCCGATTTACGAGCAGCCCGCTGGTGGTCATTTCAAGCACAATGACCGCTTGAAAGTCCTCATTCTCGATGTGCGCGAAACCCCCAAAGGTCCGCAGATTGTCCTGTCCCGTCGCTCACCGAATCTCGTGGTTAAACTGTTTGAGAGCGAAGTTCCCGAAATCGCCGATGGCACCGTAAAGATCATCGGTGTGGCGCGCGAGGCCGGTGTTCGTACCAAAATCGCCGTGGTCAGTTCCAGTTCCGACGT
>DNPO01000167.1 GCA_003501375.1 Candidatus Sumerlaeota bacterium
GAAATAGTGTCGAGACGCTGAGCAATTTCCACCACTTGCAATTCGCCCATTCCCGCGACAATCAGGTTGGCCTTCGCGTCGAGCAGGATGGAGCGGCGGACGGAGTCCTTCCAATAATCGTAATGTGAAAAGCGGCGCAAGCTGGCTTCAATGCCGCCGAGAACGACGGGAATATCTTTGAATGCCTGCCGCAGCATGTTGGTGTACACGATGGACGGGTAGTTCGGGCGTCTGCCGTGCTTGCCGCCAGGAGTGTAGGCATCGTCGTGGCGAACTTTTTTATTGGCGGTATAATTGGACAGCATGGAGTCCATTGCACCAGCGGTAACGCCAGCAAAGAGGCGCGGACGCCCCATAACGGTGAAGTCTTCCACTTTTTGCCAGTCAGGTTGGGCGACGATACCCACGCGGTATCCGGCGGCTTCGAGCGCGCGTCCGATAACGGCGGCTCCGAAGGAGGGATGGTCGATGTAGGCGTCGCCGGATACCAGCAGAACGTCAAGTTCGTCCCAGCCCAGTTGTTCCATTTCGGATCGGGTCATGGGAAGGAAGCGTACGGGGGGACGTGAGGCGGTGTGTTTCATGCGGTGTGTTTCGGTGTTTCTTTCGGTGGATTTTCAAGCGGGAACAGAACGCGGAACGCGGTTCCCGCGAGGGGCGTTGTTTGAATGACAATCGCTCCCTTGTGCTGACGAACAATTCCCATCACGGTGGGCAGGCCCATACCGCGTCCGGGAAATTTTGTAGTGAAGAAAGGGTCGAAGGCTTTGGAAAGGGTTTCCTCATCCATGCCGCAGCCCGTATCGGAGATTTCCAAATAGGCATATTCTCCAGGAAGGCAGGTGTCAGCCATTGTGGCATTTTTCAAATAGTCTTCCGTGCAGTGCATGGCATCCAACGTCAGGGTGATATGTCCGTTGTTAGGTTCAATGGCTTCCAGCGCATTTTTAATCAAGTCCAACGTCAGGGTGTGTATTTTTTGCTCGTCCGCACGAATGAACAAACTGGTGTTGTTTGCTACAATGGACAGGGTAACATTTGGGGGGATATATTTGATCAAAATAGCGGGAAGTTTATCGTGGAGGAGTTCGTGCAAACTGACGACTTGCATGGTGGCAATGGATTGCCCCACGTAAACCAGCATCAGAGTACTAAGTTTGGCGGCTTCTTGCGCGGCGCGCTGTGCCTCTGCGATATGCTTATGGATGCTCGAATTTGGGGGCAGGTCTTCCAGAGCCAGTTCATGATAGCCCAATACCGTGGTAAGAATATTGTTGAAAGAATGAGCAATGCTGGTGGCCATGACATTGAGGCTTTCCTGTTTTTTTGCTAACCAGAGTTGTTCCTGCATCTCATTGCGTTCGGCCTCGGCCTGTTTGATGGAAGTGATGTTCATCATGACGCCAACAACGCCCGCCACTTCTCCGGCAGGGTTGCGGAACACATCTTTCGAAAGTAAATACGTTGGTTTGTTTTGCTCTGAAACTTTTTCCACAGTCATCTCGAATGTCTGGTGCCCAGGATGTGCCAGCAGGTCTGCGTCTTGTCCGGAAATTTCGTTTATGGTATTGGCAGAAACCGTGAGGCAAAGGTCTGCTATCGTCTTTCCAATAACTTCATCACGCGAACATTTTGCTATTTTCTCGCAAAATGCAGTATTGCAGCCCAGGTATTTCCCTTGGGTATCTTTGTAATAGACCGGGTTGGGGATGGTGTTGATGAGTTGTGCGAGGAAATTTTCTGAGGCGGTAATGCGCTGGATGTATTCGAGGTCTTTTTGTCGAATGATGAAGAAAGCGATAACTGCCATAGTGATCAGCAGGGTGATGGTAATGGCGATCAGGCGGAAGACTTGAATGGATTTAATGGAACCCAAGACAGCGAATGACCAGCCGGGTAGTTGGATGGGGCGGGAAATAAAAAGCATGTTTTTCCCATCAAAATTATAAGTTCTCTCATCAGAAAGGGGATGGGAAAAGAGCGGCTTGTTGTTGATGACAGAAAAATCTTTGTTATTTAAAACCCGCGCGATGGCTTCCGCTGAGATAGGAGACAGGGGCCGGTTTTTGTAGGCGGGGGTGCTACTAAGGAGAATGAGAGAATGTTCATCCACCAAAAAACTATAATTACTTCCCTGGTGAAACATGGTACTGCGTCCCAGCAGCGATTTGATGACGGCTACTCCCACTATTTTGCCATCAGAATGATACACGGGATATGCGGAAAAATAGCCCGGCTCTCCTGTAATGAGCCCAGCCGCTATCGTGTTTGTTGGGTGCCCCGCCATGGCTTCTTGAAAGTAAGCTCGTTGTTTGTAGTTTTTCCCCGCGAAGGAATCTTTTGTTTTTCGATTGGAGGACGCAAGGGTGGTGCCTTCCGTATCCATCAAATAACAAATTGAGTTTTCTACAATTCCGCTGTAGCGATCCACCTGGGCATTTGCGTCTTGCTGTGATTTTGGGGTAGCGCTAAGAAAAAGACGGCTCAGAAAGGGAGATTCTGCAAGACATTTGACTGTATTGTTTGTGGTCGTTACCGTGTCATTGATCGACTGCTTGTACATATCAATAATGGTTTCCAAATGCGCTTTATCATTTTGCGACCCGTATTTGCCGAGATCATTGGTGAAGAACCAGCCGAGTAACAGAACACAAAAGAGCGTTATGGCAATGCGTGTACCGAAGGTTCGAATGTGTTTGCTTTGATCATCTGTGCTTTTCCGCTGCAAGCAGCTCAGACTATATGACCAGATACTGGCAGCGGCCAAGATGCCGAGTACCGCTCGCACGAATTGGATGGGAACTCCGGTGGTGGAAAAGAAGGTTTTGTAATTCAGAACGGAAGCCGGCCAGAAAGGCGCATCCGGCACAACAACCCCGACGGCGAGGGCATAAAGAAAAGTAACTGCCGCCAAGGAAAAAAGCGATTTTTTTCCGACGGTGCCGCGGTGTGCCATCTGGATGATATTGTAAACCGACCACATTGTACCGATGAAGCCGGGAGCGTAGCGGGAGAGGACATTGATACCATTTCTTCCATCCAGTGGATAACCCGCCAGTACCACAAGCAGGAAAAGCAAATGTACCCATCGTCCGATTGTCTTTTTATGCAAAACCCCCGTGGTACTGCGACCAAATTCCAGCAGGCAGAGGAAGGAAGATAGGTTGAGGATGGTACGGAAATAACGGAACGGTTCATTGTCGCCGAGGTTCAGCGCCAGCAGATCCGCCCATTCAAAAATGCCGTGCAGGAAGCCGAAGAGGGCGATCCATTTCCAAGGGATAGGTTGGGTGGGAGTTTGCCGTAGAAAAATACAAACACTCGCCAGTAGGATAAAGGCCAGTCCATAGACGAAATAGATGTAGTCGAATTGGGCATCGAAAAAGATTCTGGAATTTTCAACCATAGCATTCTCCTGATTCAATGGAATCAGTTTCCAGAAGTTACTTTCAAGCGTGCACCGAATCCGGACGAT
>DNPO01000195.1:0-341 GCA_003501375.1 Candidatus Sumerlaeota bacterium
ATTTCGTTTTCGTGGTGCGGGAAAATCAGATCGTTGCCCCCCATGTGGATGTCGAACGTATCGCCGAGCAAGTCCATTGCCATAACGGAGCACTCAAGATGCCAACCGGGACGACCGCGTCCCCACGGGCTTTCCCATGAGGGTTCGCCGGGCTTGGCGGCTTTCCAGAGCACGAAGTCTGCCGGGTGTTCCTTCTTCGCGGAAACCTCGACGCGTGCGCCACTGAGCAGGTCGTCAATCTTGCGACCGGACAGTTTGCCGTAATCTGCAAAATTACTAACGCGGAAGTACACATCGCCTTCCACCGCATAGGCGAATCCGCGAGTTTCCAACCGCTGCAC
>DNPO01000195.1:750-6081 GCA_003501375.1 Candidatus Sumerlaeota bacterium
TCTTTGGCGCGGTTGATAATTTTATCTTCAATGTCCGTGATGTTTTGCGCAAAAACCACTTGATAACCCCGGTATTGCAGATAGCGCCGAATCACATCGGCACAGACGAAATTGCGTGCATTGCCCACGTGGAAATAGTCGTAAACGGTCGGGCCGCAGTTGTACATGCGTACCTGTCCGGGCCGAAGCGGTTCAAAGAGTTCTTTGCGGCGGGTTTGCGTATTATAGACGTGGAGGGTATTATTGGTCATGCGAGGTCAGCCTTGGCGATTGAAATGGTGGACTTTGCAAAAAAATCCACGTGCCGTCTTATACGCCTTCGCGAAACTTTTGTCAAATATCTTGAAAAACCAAAAAAAACGCACGGGCATAAGGCCCGTGCGTTTCAGTGAAGCATTCTCAAGAAATCGGCTGAGTTATTTTTTAACAGCCGGGGCTGGTGCTGCCGGAGCCGGGGCAGCCATAGGGGCGCCAGCGGGGCGCATCGCGCCACCGTTCGGAGCGCCAGGACCACCACCTTGCTTGGCCTTCTGCAATTCCGCGCCCAACTTGGCAAACAGGTCGCCGGGGATCAGGAATTTGCCTGTGGCAGTCGTCGCATCGTTGAACATGGCCGCCGTAATCGGGGGCACGCTTTCCAACGCAGCCGGCATACCGGCTATCGGGCTGTTCGCCACTTCCGGGCCTGCCAGATCAAATCCAAACTTGACCAGGTTGCCCATGTTGATATCAGCATAGCTCTTCGCGCCAGCGCCCAACTTCGTGGGGGCGACCAAGGCTGTCGGTGTTGCACTCTTTTTTGCCTGAACATTGTCGATCAGCGTGTCGATAGATTGTCCACCCATCGCGCTCACCACCAGATTGCCAACCACGGCAAAATCTGCCTGGATGGAACCAAATACATCGGCAAGCGGTGCGGGCATATTGGCACCGCTTTGCTTCAGCATCAGTTGGTGAATCCCAATGTCTTTGTATTTACGTGCATCTTTTTTGAAGGTCACTTCGAACTGGGCCTGTTTCATGTTTTCCTTGACCTGCTCCATCGACTTCTCGATGGTGGCAATCGCATTGGTCGGATCGGCAACGTGCGTAACCGTAAAGCCTGTCAGGCCTTTTTGTCCGGGAATGAGGAATTCCATTGCAGCCGCATCACCCGTCAGGTTTTGCTTGCTGGACATCATAGCCAGGTAAGCATCCTGATCGGCTTTGGCAGTTCCAAGTTCCTTGAAGGCCACGTCGGCATACTGCTGAACCAATTTCAAGTAGGCGTCACCGTTAATCGAAACGGTCGCGCGGACAGCGCCCTTGCCGGGCAGCATTTCCAGAAGCCCGGCAGTATCACCGCCCTTGGCTGCCAGGAAGGTGGCCAGATTCGAACCGGCTTTGGCCTTGACTACCACTTCGCCCAGAAGGTTGCCTTTTTCATCAGGAATCAATTCCAGTGAGGCAGTTTCCACGTCCTTGGCCGCAGCCAACGCAACGCCCATGTTAATCTGCATCATCACCTGCTGTTGCCCCGTTGCTGGAGTCGACTGGGCCGCCATCATTGCCAATCCCTGTTTGATCTCTGCGTTATAGGTCGCCAAGACTTTGGGCATGTTTACCGTTGCTTTGATCGACGGCGTATGTTTTTCCTTGGCCAACGCGGCTTTGGCTTCACCCGCGAGTTTGGTGGCTGCTTCGGTCATTCCGGGGACTGGGCCGCCCGTAACCAACATGCCTTCAGCGACTTCCACGGGTGTTCCCGCTTGGGCAATGGCTGTTTTGTAGTTGGCGCTCTGCGCCGGGTCAACCTCCACAAAGAACAGCGGGCCGGACTTGAAAATCCCAACCAAGCCGGATTTTCCATTGTTCAAGCCTGCCAACACCGGGTCTTGCAACTGGCCACCCAGCATCGTCTTCAGGAAGGCGCCGTTGAACATGGGGGAGAACTTACCTGATACGTTATTCCCAACGCGATCAATTGTGCCGGAAATATCGCCCACCACTACTACCACAGAAGCGTCGTTGAGGGTCGTGGGAACAGCAGGTTTTTCCATCGCGGGCATAGCGCCCATCGTGGTGGAAACGGCACCGGGATTGCCGGCTGGCTGTGCAGGTTTTGCCGGTTGTTGTGCGTAAACTCCGGAAGCCATTAGAAGCGCTGCCATCAGTCCAGCCAAAACTTTAATTTTTCTCATGTAAAATTCTCCTTAAAACAGATGAAATGGTTTGGTCGTGCATCTTAAGAACCTTAAATGCAGGCCGTCAAACTTGCAAGTGAAAAAGAACCGAGGTTAGATGCTCCTCAATCCTGCACGTCAAAAAATAATTAACCGCAAAGAACGTAGAGAACACAAAGACAAAACCAAACCTCGTTTCACCACAGAGACACAGAGGGCACAGAGAACTGCAAAAAAAGCCTTTGTTAGCTCTCTGTGCCTCTGTAGGGATTTTTTGTCCCCCTCGCGCTATTTCTCACGCTTCAATTTTTGTGTTCTTTAGTATTCTTTGTGGCTATTTTTTGAGACGGTGAAGGATTAAGGGAATGCTATAAATATTCCCGTCACGCGGTCTTTTTAACCAGCCACGGTGCAGAGTAGCACCTTCCGTGCCGGAAACAAACAAAACAGACAACGCATTTGTTATCAATATTATATATGCTGTTTTATGGGAAATCTATGTTGGGGAACTGGACGAAAAAGAACAGGGGAGTGTTATTTTAACCCGAAGTTGGTTCGTTCAACCTCAGATTGGCGCTTCTTTCAGTTCTTTTCCTCGGTTTTACAATGACACCCGGGGGCGTGCCCGCCCGAGGCCACGGGCAAGCCATGCACATCCGGCAAACCCCGGTGTACGCCGAAGGTCGCTTCTAAAACAGTGGGCGATAGCACATCGGTAGGAACCCCTTCGCCGCGCACGGTGCGATTCAAACAAATCACATGCGTAGCATGTGCTGTTACCACCGACAGATCGTGTGTCACCATCACTTGGGTGAAGCCGTTTTGCGCACGGAGCGACTCCAGCAAATCGCACAACAACCGCTCTGCTACCACATCCACGCCCGTTACGGGTTCATCCAGCACCAGAATATCTGGTTGTCGGCCCAGCGCCAATGCCAGTAGGACACGCTGAAATTCTCCGCCGGACAGCGCGCCCAATCGACGTTGTTCTAGATGCTCCGCTTCCACGGTTGCTAAAAGCGCCAAGGCTTCATCCCGCATTTTTTTCTTCGTCCCAAACCACAGGGGAAGGGTTTGCTGATCCATCGTGAGGAACTCTAGAACCGTGAGCGGTTGCGCTCGATCAAATTGCAGGCGTTGCGGGACGTATCCAATGCGGGGCGCGCGACCATCGGGCATGGGGAGCAATACCACGTGTCCCGAAAAAGAGGTTTGCCCCAACATCGCGGATAATAAAGTTGTTTTACCTGCGCCATTGGGACCGATGATCGCAGTGGAACTACCGCGCGGTACGGTGGCGTTGATTGAATCTAAGATAGGTACACCGCCGATTTGGACGGAAAGATTTTCAAAAATAACTGCGGGGGATAGCATGGCAAAAACTCCTCGAGGCCCAGACGTGTTTCATTTTTAAACACGAAGGATACGGAATGCACGGAAAAAAGCATGTTTCGTTAAGGCTGTTTTGCTATTCTTTGCGTTTTTACGTGAGATTAACAACTTGTCGAATTCGCGATTGTTGATTATAAGATGGCAGTTGCAAAAGGTACCGACTCTTGAACTTACGCCCTCTTTCTCCCACATGGTACTTGTAAATTTCCCGCGGAATATGGTACCCTGCGCGGTATGTTGATACGCCGATGCGGCGTTGCCTGATTAAAAAATTTGCGCACCCGGTTCCTCATGCTTCCTTCTGTTCCCATTTCCCCTCTTACTTTTTCTGTAGTGGTGCCCTGCTATCGCTGTGCGGAATGTTTGCCGGAATTATACCGGCGTATCAAGGAAAGTTTGGAGCCAATTTCACCCCGGTTTGAGTTGATTTTGGTCAATGATTCCAGCCCGTCCAACGATTGGCTAGTCATTCGCCAACTGGCTGCGGAGGACACGCGTGTCAAAGGGGTCAATCTCTCGCGCAACTTTGGCCAGCACCATGCCATTACCGCCGGGGTGGATCAGGCTTTGGGCGAGTGGGTGGTCGTGATGGACGGCGACTTGCAAGACCAGCCGGAAGAAATTGTCAAACTTTACCAAAAAGCGCAGGAAGGTTTTGATGTGGTTTTTGCTGTTCGCGAAAACCGACAGGATTCCTGGCACAAGCGCTTGAGTTCGCAGGCGTTCTATTGGGTTTACAACCGTTTCAGCAACATTCAGGTGACGCCTGGCATTGCCAATTTTTCCATTTGCTCACGCCAGGTGATGGATGAATTCCGTCAACTGCGCGAAAGCAGCCGTGCCTACTGGCTGGGTGTTCTCTGGTGTGGATTTCGCGTGGCGTATCTGCCGGTGGAGCATGCCGCTCGTTATGCCGGGCGCAGCGCTTACAACTTGCGCCGTTCGATGAATCTGGCCCTCGAAAGCATTTCGTCCCAGTCCAACAAACCCTTGCGCATTTTTATGGAACTCGGGTTTCTCATCGCTACCGGTTCCTTTTTATTCACGCTTTTTCTCGTGGTGCGTTATTTTGTGTATAATGTCCACGTTGAAGGTTGGACCAGCACGCTGGTGTCATTGTATTTCCTCGGCGGGCTGGTCATGATGAATCTGGGGATTGTTGGGCTTTATCTTGGCAAAGTCTTCGATGAGACCAAGGGACGGCCCATTTATATCGTGCGTGAAAAACTGAACATTGCAGACTCTTCGCAGAAACGAGAATCCTGACCATGCATCGGCTAAAACTGGTTCCAAACACCCACGCCTATTACGACTTTATCCGCATGTTGCGGAATGACCCGCGTGTTCAGCATGGGTTTATTCAGCAAACTCAGATCACGCCGGAAGAGCAGCATGCCTATATGGAGAAGTACGGCGATTGTTATTACGTTTGCCTGTGCGATGATCAGCCCGCAGGCTACGTCGGCGTGATCGACCATGACATTCGTGTTGCAACCCACCCGGATTATCAGAAAAAAGGCGTGGGAAAGTTTATGGTGCAGGAGATCATGAAGATTTTCCCTGATGCCTATGCCAAGATAAAGGTGGAAAATGAGGCGAGTTTTAAACTGTTTATGAAGGCTGGGTTCAAGGTGAAGTATTATATTTTGGAGAAAGAGTAATTAAAACCCCTTGAACCGCCAAGAGGCCAAGGACACCAAGAAAAAACGGGAGTGTTAAGGTGGGGATTTTGTCGTATCCGAATCGGTTTTAAGCGCCAACGGCGCGTTTCATACCA
>DNPO01000099.1:0-3948 GCA_003501375.1 Candidatus Sumerlaeota bacterium
GTAATTTTCCATGTTGCCATAGCGATCCAAATGATCCGGCGTTACGTTGAGCACGCACGCGGTTTGGGGGCGGAGCGTTTCGATGGTTTCCAGTTGATAACTGCTCAGTTCACAAACAATGGCGGCACCCGGGGTTTTTAATGCGGGATCGCGCACCACGTCGCACAGGGGAAAGCCCACATTGCCTGCCATTGGAGCGACGCGTCCGGCGTGTTGCAAAATATGCGACAACAGGTGGGTGGTGGTCGTTTTCCCATTGGTGCCGGTGATGCCCGCAAACGCGGCAGGTGAAGCCAAAAATCCAATCTCAATTTCCGAACGTACCAGGCAGTTGTTTTTTGCCGCCAGTTGCACCAGCGGGTGGGCAGGCGTAATGCCCGGGCTGAGAACGAGAACCTGCCACTTGGTGTTGGCATCAAACGCGCCAGCATTCAGATTGCCCCAGTCCAATTGATCGCGCGATTGTGCGGTCAACAGGGGGATGCATTCCGCTTGCAATTCCGCGCGTACCTGTGTGATTTTTTCCACCGGGGCTTCGTCATAAACCGCCACGGTTTTACCCATTGATTTTAGCAGTCGCGCCGCTGCCAGTCCGCTGCGTGCCGCACCAAAGATTAAAAAGTTTTTCAATTCCAACACATTCGCACTCATTGTTTCACCCCTCTATTTATGGGGCTTATAAGCCCTATAAGACTTATAAGTCTTATTTGTTTATCGTAGTTTCAGCGTGCTCAATCCCGCCAGCGCCAGCAGCAACGACACGATCAAGAACCGCATGATGATGCGCGACTCATGGATGTTCTTTTTCACAAAATGATTGTGCAGTGGTGACATCAGAAAAAAACGTTTGCCGCGCGTTATTTTGAAGTACCCCACCTGAATAATAACCGATAACGCCTCGACTACAAAAATGCCACCGACAATCACCAACAACAATTCTTGTTTGCAGAGCAACGCAATTGCTCCGATCCCCGCGCCAAGCGAAAGCGATCCCGTGTCGCCCATGAACACTTGTGCCGGGTGCGCATTGAACCATAAAAATCCAAGCGCGGATCCAAATAATGCGGCCAGAATCACTGCCAGTTCACCCGCCTGTGGCACGTATGGAACATAGAGATACTGCGCATACATGAAATTTCCCGCCAGGTAGGAAATAACCAGATAAGGGAAAATCACCGTAAGCGATGTGCCGATGGCGAGGCCATCCAACCCGTCGGTCAGGTTCACCGCGTTCGAGGCCGCAGTAATCACGAAGGCCGCCCAAGCGATAATAAAGATACCAAGCGGAATATAAAAGGTTTTGACAAAGGGAACGAGCAGATAATCCGCGCCGCGATAGGGAACTTTGCCCGCAGCGGCCCGCAGAGTGTATACGGTGTTTTTGTCGTCCGTAAAATACAGGAATGCGCCTAATATCGCGCCCAAAGCAACCTGCACGATGATTTTTTGCTTTCCGGAAATCCCTTTATTATTGCGCTGCACTACCTTGGTGTAGTCGTCCCAGAAGCCCAGCGCACCCGCGCCAACGAAGACAAACAGCGCCATCCACACGTACGAACTGTACGGATTGCAAAACAGGAGCGATGCCGACAAGGTGCTAATGACGATGAGTACCCCGCCCATTGTGGGGGTGCCCGATTTGTGCTGGTGGATATTGAATTGCTGGTTTTTAAACTCGCGTACGGGTTGCCCTACCTTCAAGGCTGTCAGGTAATGAATCAGCCCCGGGCCAACAACCAAGCTTATCACGAATGCAAATATCAACGCACATACCGCTCGCACGGTGATATAACTTAGGATTTGTAGCGGGGAATGTACCGCCAAATCCCACGAGATGGATTTCAACAATTCATACAACATGCCTGCTTGTCCTTTTCTTGTTATTTCAGTGCTTCAACGACTGTTTCCAGTTTATTTCCGCGCGATCCCTTGAAGAAAACCACATCGCCCGGTTTCACGCTCTCACATAATTTTTCTGCGATCTCTTCGCGACTTTCACAAAAGCGTACACCGCCTTTTTCACCCTTCCACTCTTCCGCCACCACCCGCATTTCTTCTCCAAACAAATAGACCGCATCAGGGCGCAACTTCGCGGCGTGTTTGCCCACCTGCGCGTGCAACTCGCGCGATTCTGCGCCCAGTTCCAGCATTTGTCCCAGCACCAGGTGCAACTTGCCGGTCTCGCCCGGAACACGCCAATCCTTCAGCGAGTCCAGCGCGCCGATCATTCCCTCCGGGCTGGCGTTGTAGCAGTCCACCACCAGCGTTACGCCGTTTTGCTCGCGCACCTCCGACCGCATGGCTGCCGGGCGGAAGTCTTGAAACGCGCTGCAAATCATTTCCGGCGGCACCCCCTGCATAAACGCCGCAGCTGCTGCCGCCGTCGCGTTTGTCACATTATGCCGCCCAAACATGGGAAGATGCACGACAAAAACTTTACCGCCGAAATCTAAATCGAAGCGGTAGCCTTTTCCATGCTCCACGCGGATGTTGGAAGCACGAATTTCCGCCGGGGATTCCACCGCAAACGTGAGCGTGGGATGGTCGTCTCCGTACTTTAAAATAATTTCCCGCGTGTTTTCGTTCCCCGTGTCGTACAGAATCTGCATCGAGTCCTTCGCAAAACGCACGGCCTCCGCTTTCGCTTCCAGCAGCGCTTCACGCGATCCAAACTGGCCCACATGTGCCGATCCCACGCCCAGCAAGACTAATAATTCCGGGTCACCCATGGGCGTGAGTTTTGCCAACTCACCCGGTTCATTCATCCCCATTTCCAGCACGGCAAATTTGTGTTCCGGTGTCAGACGGAACAATGTCAGCGGTAACCCGATAAGGTTGTTAAAATTACCCGCAGTGGACAGCACGGCATCATCGCTTCCGGCGAAGCGACGTAGCAGATGGGCCAGCATTTCCTTCGTAGTTGTTTTACCCGCGCTGCCCACCACTGCGATGCGGTGTGCGGAACATTGTGTGCGCCATGCTGTGGCCATTGCACCGAGTGCACGCAGGGTGTTTTTTACCAGCAAAACCGGAACGCGACCTTGCAATGGTTCCGCCGCTTCCGCGCGTTCCACCACTACTCCACTGGCACCTTTTTCTACCACGCTGGACAAGAACGCATGCGCGTCAAAATTTTCGCCCTTGAGCGCCACAAATAAATCGCCACGCCCCACGGTGCGCGAGTCTGTCGAAATTGCTGTTACGCAAAAATCTGCTGACGGAGCCACCAACCACTCTCCGCCCGTTGCTTTCAAAATTTCATCCGCGCTCAACTGCATGGTCACCGTTCCTTTCTAACCAACCTTTGCACGTTTCATCCCCACAACTCCCGGCAAATTTCCGCTGCGGTTTCGCGATCGTCAAAATGCGATTTGGTAGTTCCGATAATCTGATAGTTTTCGTGTCCCTTGCCGGCGATTACCACGGAATCGCCCGCTTGCGCCATCTCGATCAGTTTGCGAATGGCGGCGCGACGGTCCAGGCAGACCATGTAACGATCCGGCCCAACGGCAGACTGAATGCCCGCCTCTACCGCTTCAGCGATTTTCACCGGGTCTTCGGTACGGGGGTTGTCGTTGGTAATAATCGAGTAATCTGCAAGACGTCCCAGCAATGCGCCCATGATCGGACGCTTGCCCGGATCGCGATCTCCGCCGCAACCTAGCGTTGCCAGAACCCGTCCCGGCGTGATTGCCCGCACGTTTTCCAGCACGCGTTCCACCGCGTCTGGTGTGTGTGCGTAATCCACGTAAACGGAAAAGGGCTGTCCCGCATGCACCGCTTCAAAACGTCCCGGCGCTCCCACCATTTTTGACAAACCGCGCACGATTACTTCCGGTTCCAATTTCAGCGCGAGACCAATACCTGCCGCCGCCAATAAGTTCGAGGCGTTGAATCGCCCGCGCAAAGGCGAGTGCAGGTCCAGCATCTGCCCATTGGGAAAAACGA
>DNPO01000099.1:4276-5975 GCA_003501375.1 Candidatus Sumerlaeota bacterium
CTTGCCGCATCCAGCGAATAGGTCAGACGTTGGCCTTCGTGCCGTGCGCCAAAATCTTTCGCCGTTGCGTCGTCCGCGTTGAATACCGAACACACCGGGCAATGCCGCGTAAAGAGCAAGCGCTTTGCAAGCGCATACTCTTCCATTGTGTGGTGGTAGTCCAGATGATCCTGCGTCACGTTGCTGATGAGGCCCACTTCAAATTTGATCCCATCCACGCGCCGTTGTACCAGCGAATGGCTCGACACTTCCATCGCGATGGAGTCCGCTCCACGCGCTTTGAATTCCGCCATCAATCGCGCTAACGCCACGGCACCCGGCGTCGTATTTGCTGCTTCCTCGTGGTAGTCCTCAAAACGATACTCGACCGTGCTGAACAGAGCGGGCCGCCGTCCCGCTGCACGCAACAACGCCTCGACCAGATACGCCGTGGTGGTTTTACCATTGGTTCCGGTGATGCCGATGACCTTCATATCGCGCGACGGATTGCCCCACCAGGCGTGCGCCAACAGGGGCAACGCACCACGCGCATCCGCAACGATAATTACCTTGGTTGTGTCAATTCCCGCCGGAATATGCTCGGCCAGCACACAGACAGCGCCCTTTTCCAGCGCAGTTCCGATGAAGCGATGCCCGTCTACTGTCTCACCTGTCACCGCCATAAAAACCCAGCCGGGTTGCACCGCGCGGGAGTCGTCGGTAAATCCGCTCAGTGGCAAATCTGCATCCGTATCCGCCGTCAGCGTCAGGCCTGCATCTGCAAAAAGTTCGCCTAATGTTCGAGGGTGCTGTAGGTCTTGCATCATGCCCTTTTCTCCCATTTTCCCCATCAATCCTGCGGCCGTTCTCCCAAAATCACCACCGCATGGTCGCCCTTGGGTAGCGATATATTCGCCTCCGGTTGTTGCTGTACCACCGCGCCCGTGCCCACAATGTCGCACTCCACTTTTAGGCGGCCCAGTTCATCCACCACTTCTTTCATCGTTTTGCCCACCAAGTTTGGCATCAACACGTCGCCATCGCCCATTTCCCGCGGCACAATCGGCCCGGAGGGCAATGAGTCGGTAACAACGTTATCAATGACTTCATCATCGTCGTCTTCTACAACTGACGCCTTGCCTGTGTTAATTGGCTGCGTTGGCTGAATGTTCAGAACGCGCGTGGCATGCTCCGCTACCATGCGGAAAATGGGCGCAGCCACCGTACCACCATACTTTTCATTTTTCGGCTCGTCTACCCATGTATAAATTACCAGGCGCGGCGATTCAATAGGAACCACCCCAATGAAGGACGCATAGTACAGGCGCTCGTCGGAATCCGACTTTTTATCTTTACGCGTTGTTCCCGTCTTGCCCCCCACGCGAAACCCTGGCACAGCCGCTTCTTTACCCGTTCCGTGTACCACCACCTGCTCCATCATGTCGAGCAGCGTTTTGGAGGTTTGGGGGGAACAAACGCGTGCGCCCAGTTCCGGTTCCGCTTTGCGGATCAATTCCTTGCTGGGCGAACGAATTTCCTTTAAAACATGCGGCTTCACATACTGCCCGTTGTTGGCTATCGCGGCCATTGCGGCCGTGATCTGCACGGCTGTGGCCGTCATTTCGTACCCAATCGGAATCGAAATCCGCGACGACAACGACCATTTGTTTGCCGGACGTAAAATACCGCCGGTCTCACCCAGCAGGTCGACTCCCGTCCG
>DNPO01000180.1 GCA_003501375.1 Candidatus Sumerlaeota bacterium
GCATTCACCGTGATACGGCTGCCCCCACCAATGTTGTACACCGCGCCGGGGACGCCCTTTTCTGCCGCGGCAAGGTTCGCCTGCACCGCATCGGCAACGAACGTAAAGTCACGCGTTTGCTCGCCATTGCCATAGATGGCAATCTCGCGTTTTTCCAGCAGGGCACGGCAGAACTTATGGAACGCCATATCGGGACGCTGCTTGGGACCGTAGACCGTGAAGTAGCGCAACGAACAGGTCGGCACGCCAAAATTTTTGGTGTAGAGCACGCACAAATGTTCGGCGGCAAGTTTGGAAACGCCATAGGGCGACATCGGTTGTGGCATGTCGATTTCCTGCATGGGCAGTTTCATTGTCTCGCCATAGACCGAGGACGACGAGGCGTAAATAATTTTTGCACCCGTACCCTTGGCGGCTTCGAGCAGGCGTTGAGTCGCGAGAATATTGTTGTGCGTGTAGATGGAAAAATCATCGCCCCACGATGCGCGCACACCCGCTTGCGCGGCCTGGTGGAACACCCAACCCGTACCTTCGAGCAGTGGCTTCAGTTCGATGTCGCACAGGTTCTTTTCGATGAAGGTGAACTTCTCGAAATCGCGCAACGGCTTCAGGTTGCTTTCCTTGATCGCACGCGCGTAGTAGTCGATGAAACAATCGATGCCAGTCACGTCGTGGCCTTGATCGAGCAAGGCCTGGCAGATGGAGGAACCGATGAATCCGGCGGCGCCGGTAACAAGAATGCGCATGGAGAGTACCTTGTTAGGGTTGGTTGGATTTGGGTGCTGCACCGGAGGTTGACTTCATACTGGGCAAACCAATTCCAGCCCCCTTCATCGCGCCGCCCTTGGTGTCAATTTCAATCGTTGCTCCAGTTGCTGGCATGGCAACGGGCTGCGTTGCGGAGGGGGAAGTCGTCGTACCAGAGGGAGATGCGGTTGGAGTGGCATCCGGTTTTGCGCCGGACGAATGAACATGCACGCCAGCATCCACAAAGGTATGGATCGTTCCATCCTTCTCCTGAATAATAGTGATTTTATCGCCCTTGGCAAAGCCCTGTCCCGCCTGCTCGATAACGGGATCGCCCGTCAGTACAAATTTGCTCTCGGTATCGCCCGGGTACATTTCCAGTTTTTTGCAGGTAGCCTTGGCACCAGGTTGATCGACTCGCACGGGGTTTCCCAATGCAATCGCCTGTTTATTTGCTTCCACGTAAGTCAGCGTTGCACAAACTAGTTTGAACTGCGGATTGGTAACTACAACCTTGCCCTCCGGGTCTTTGGCAACCAGCGTTTGTAACACGTTGTCCTTCATCGTGGTGGAAAGCGTACCTTGAGGGCCGGTTTGAAGATCAAACTCTTTACCACCGCCGAACATGTTACCCATCGCCCCCACGCCAGAATTGACTCCTCCCCCACTTTTTTTGCTATCGTCGGAAGCGGATTTGTCGTCACTTGCAGCCTTGTCAGCCGCGGGCTTGGGTGTTTTTTCTGCCTTTGGCGTCTTTTCGGCGGAGGTCGCCTTAGCGGTGGCGGTTGTCTTGGAAGATGGGGCTACCGCAGCGGTTTCGGCACTCAGCGTGTTCGGAACCAGCAGGGCGCAAAGCGGAAGCGCGCGCAGTATCAATCGAGAAAAAGAGGTCATGGGAAACAGTCTCCTTGTAAAGAAGAGGAACGGGATGGAATCACGGCTTTGCTGCGTCAAGCGTACTCGTGGTGGTGGTATCATCGGCGGGGTGACTCACAACATGGACATTGCCCGTGTCTTCAAATTCGGTCATCGCCTTGTTGGCAACAAAACTATCGCTGGTGCAGTGCATAAGGCTTTTTTGGAGTTTAAACTTTTTGAGCACCGGCCCGCCAACGGAAAATATTTTTTCTTGCGCATTGTCATAACGCAAGGCAGGCGCATCCATCGTGCTACCGTCCAGCGGGCGCAGGATGTGGACATTTCCCGACAACAGCATATCACTCTTCATCATTTTGGGATCGCGCTCAGGATGGTCAGTCATGAAAAGTTCACCCAGGGGTGCTGTCAGCGTTGCCGTGATCGTGGTATCTTTAAGCATGTTCGACTTCACATCGTATAGCGTGATGATTTGCGTCTTTCGATTAAGCGTTGCCGTGGTAGCCTTTGTATTGTTCTCCAGCACCAAGCCGTTATAATTATCCGCATCCAGAATTTGGATAACCAACGATTCCCCCACACTTGTATCGGTGGTGGGCGCGTCTTTTTTCTTAGACGGCTCCGATTCCGCGGCATAAGCGGCAAAAGTCATCAGGAAAAGTATGAGGCAGAGAGAGCGCATATTTTTATGCCTGGGATTCCGGGAAGTCAGAAGGTTGGTGTCGCCAGCGACGGTGCATCCACATCCATAGTTCGGGGCGGTCACGAACGGCCTGCTCAATAACGTCGGTAAAAGACTGCGTAATTTGCCGGATGTATTCTTCTTCACTCACTCCCACCGGCTCCGGAATCGGGGGATATATTTTGACCACATGCTTTTCCAGATTAACCGGATCACGCTGATCAAAGAAAGGCAGGATAATGGCCTTTCCCATACGAGCCAACCGCGCAATACCGTCCTGCGTCCAAGCAGGCTTGCCAAAAAAGTTGACGAAAATACCGCTTCCTTTAGTGGTGTCCATATCGCCCAAAACCGTCAAGGCGTTCCCTGCACGTAAAAAGCGGATATATTCCCGCCCGGTGGCTCCCCGCGTAAAAACGCGCGTTCCCATGATTGTCCGAGCGCGATTCAATGCGTCGTTAATCCACGGGTTGCTCAGATCGCGCGCCACAGCGGCGGCTTCGCGCCCCGGGAACCAACTGGGCAATTTCCCCGCCATGAGTTCCCAGTTGCCATAGTGAGCGCCCAAAACAATAATTCCACGCCCTGTGGCCATCGCCTGTTTGATATACTCCGCACCTTCTGTCGTTACATTACTAAGGAGGCCCTCGGCACGGCCATTGTAAAGATAACTCCACTCCGTGGCACTCATCCCGGCTTGTACAAAAACTTCCCGGGCGATACGCTTGCGCTCTTCGGCAGGCATGGTGTCCCCGTAGGCAATCTCCAGGTTTTCCTCCACCTTTTGCCGCTCGCCTCTAGCCAGCGTCGCGCCAAGCCCGCCAACCACTGCACCGAACTTGCGGGCATGTTCGGGACGCAAAAAAACGATGCCCCGGTGGAAAGTGAAAGTCAAGAGATAAACCAAATAGCGACGAACCGCCTTGGTGGTGCGCTGCATCTTTTTCCGAAACTTTTTCCACGACATATGCATCAGGGGTCTGCGAGCCTTTCCCACGGACTTTCAAGCCACTCATTTTATCGCTTGGACACAGAACTGTCAACCCTTAGGCTTGCTCGCCAGAAAGGAATCTAGTTCCACAATCCAAGCCACCAACAAATGCTTCTCTGGGTTAAACTCGACCAACGCAGCTGTGGGCGATCCACTGCCATGCGGATAGGTGGCCGACCCCGGATTAATGAATAGGGTATGGCCTACTTCATCTATCTGCGCCTGATGTGAGTGCCCATAGCAAATCATCCGCGGCAATTCCGGTGCATAAAACTGCGACAGCCCCCGCATGATCGCTTCATTGCTGTGACCATAGCGCGTTCCGTGGTACAGGGCGACATCGCCAAATTCTACCGTCTCCATGAGCAACTCTTTGCAACACGATGCCACTGACCATCCATCCATATTGCCACGCACCAAACTCACCGGCGCAATAACCTCCAACTCCGTCTTACACGTCAGATGACCCAAGTCGCCGCAGTGAAAAATATGGCGCACGCCCTCAAACGCGGCAAAAATACCCGGATGAATCGTCCCATGTGTATCGGAAAGAACACCGTAGCGAAGCAACGGAGCAAAGGGATTAAGGGAAGGATCGAATCCAGATTCCATCAAGACATTTCCTTGACAAGGGGGTGCCAAAATCATCAAACGCCCCCAACTCAATCTTACTATATCGGCAGAATGCAGAAAAGATCAAAGAATTTTTTCCCATATCGCGGTATTTTTTTCTTGACCATTTTCCCATCCGGCTGATAAGGTGCAACAACCTCGGAGGAATTGCACCCTCAGGAGGGACTGCTTTGTACTCAAGAACCCGCGCAAAAATCAATGGATTGATGGTAGTTTACACAGGTTCGCATCCCACGCTAAGGAAAGGACGGACGCATGG
>DNPO01000319.1 GCA_003501375.1 Candidatus Sumerlaeota bacterium
GCTGCGCCGCTTGCGTATCCAGTTTGTTCTGAAACACTTGCATTTGCGCCTGCTGCAGTTGCGTTTGCGCGTGCATGTACTCCGGCAGGGTAACGGCCACGACCATTCCCACCACCCCCGCCATTGCCGAGGGGATGAATTCGGCCATATCGGCCTGCGAACGCGTGACAAACAAAATGCCGTTCGCTTGATTTACCCGCAGTCCCACAGAGCCAGATACCGGGCCTTGTTGGTCAAATATTTTTTGCAACATCTGCGCCATGTCCGGGCCGCCATTTGCAGGGTTAGGAGTGTTTGCTGCAACCAAACTTTTCACCGTTTCCATATACGTTTTTTTCAAACGCTCGCTCACAAAGAAGCAGCCATTGGCATCGGTGGGCAGTCCGGTAATCAATTTTTGGAACTCCTCCGACTGACGCAGGCTCTTTTGTGGTGCACCCGCCGACAGCGTTTTGACATACTCCGCATGGGTGGAGATGTACATATACTCGCCATCGGTTGCCAGTACGGGTGAAACGGGCCATAAGGGCTGGAACGGAACCACCAGCAGGGCCATGCGCAATTTACCTTCAACCGTTTCGGAGCGGGCCTTTCCGGTTTTGCTCAATGAAATTCTGATTGACTCGTACAAATCATCTTTCTGCAAGCGTACCATGAGTGCCAAGCGTGGTGCATCAATGCTCAATGGCACGCCAGAATTTGTGGGAATAACCATTTTTAGCGAGGGTGTCTGATCCATCAAGAAGGCAACTTCGCCCCCGAGCGTCGGAACCAGGGCGGGAATGTTGATGCTGGATTGCATCCCCCACTGATTCAAATTCAGGTCCATCTGCGTCAGCGTTTTTTCTCCACCGATATCCTGCACCATGGTGCGGAACAAGTCCCACACCGCGTTGGCATCGACATCGCCGGTGATCAATACCTGCGTGCTGTCTGGCGCGCGATCCAACATTTGCAGCGGATGCGCATCGCCGCCCCAGATGGAAGGAATGCCCTTGGCGCGACCCTCGGGCAGATGGATAAAGGCTTTGGTTCGGTTCAGGTCGCCGTCCCGCATGGTACTGATCCCGATGTCCTGCACCCCATAAAGGCCAAGATGGTCAATGACCTGATTAACCGCGGTATACATTTTGAGTGCTTCCGGCGGCATTCCCGTTTGCTTGACAATTGGTTCAAAAATTTGCACCTTTTTCTTCAACAAATCCTTGATGCTTGCATATAGATAAAAGGTTCCGCCCACATCCAGCGATTGCTGGATGGTATAAAAACTTTCATTAGGCCCACGTTTTGTCAGTACCGATGGTGTGGCAGCAGGCTTGGGTGTGGATGTGGCTCGGGCGGTTACAGCGGTTTTCTCTTGGTCTGACGATTCGCTTTTTTTCTCACAGGCAATTCCTGACAACAACAAGCCCGCCAGGATGATTCCCACCCATAAATTTTTCAACCTCTTGTGCGGTTCCTGCCTCATGATTTGTCCCCCCTTTTACCTTTGTGCACCTGGACGGCGCATGCAAAATGCGTTCAAGCGTCTGAGTCCGTAAGTTAGATGGAAATCTTGCCCGGTGCAAGGGAAATGATAGGGTGGAAGGAACCGTCTCTCGTCATGTTCCGCATCTTTCCTCTTCCCAATTTTTCCCCTTCTTGTTAAAAAGTCTCTTGATGAATTGCCCGCCCCGTCGCGGGTACGGAAAGTATGGAATTGCAATCATGTCAAAATTCAAACAAGGTTGTATAATCGCTCTGACGCTGCTTTTTATCTGCATGCTGTTCAGTCGATTTTATCATTTGGGCGCACGCCCGTTTCACCACGATGAGAGCCTGTTCACCTATTACGCTTGGACGCAGTTTGAAAAGGGAACGTACACGCACGACCCGCTGCTGCACGGCCCGTTTCAAATCCAGACCATTGCGGGACTGTTTCGCATCACCAGTAAACTGGGCATTATCGGCAATGGGGATGTGGTTGCGCGGTCGTTCGCGGGCCTGTGTGCTTGCCTGTTAATCTTTCCCCTGTGGGGACTGCGCCGCTGGTTGGGCAGTGCGGGTATCACCCTGCTCTTAGGATGTGTGGCCGTATCGCCGGGGCTGTGGTTCTATGGTCGCTTCTGCCGTAACGAATCGCCTTTTTTGTTAGCGACTGCGCTCCTGATCTTGGGCGTGGCGCGCGCCTGGCGTTCGAAAAAGCCCGCACCGTGGATTGTACTGGCATTTTTATCGGGGGCGACGCTCGTTGCCATGAAGGAAAACTCCCTCTTCCTGTTATTCAACGGATTTTGGTTTGCAGTGCTGCTGCTGGCAGCGGGATGGAAAAAACGCGCCGCTCAGCCTTTTGCAACGCAGCTGCGTCGTTCGCTGTGGCAACACAAGTACGCCTGGATAACTGGGGTTGCAAGCGGGTGGCTCCTGCTGGAAGTGGTCTATACCAATTTTTTCCAATGGGACAAATCGTTCCTGAGTTTCTACATGGATATCATGCGCTACTGGGCCGGACAGCACAAAGAACATCGTTTGTACGGGGAGTACCATTATTATCTGCCGCTGCTCGCGTTATATGAACCGCTTTCCATGCTGATTGTGTTGGGAGCAGCCGTGCGGTTTTTAAACCCCGTAAAACGATTCGGGACATTCATTTTGTTGCTCGTGAGTTATGTACTGGGAGTTGCCGTGGGCGAATGGGGAGACTTTCCGCTACGCTGGCTGCTGCATACGGATGTTGCCTGGGGAACCTTGCTGAAGACGCTGCACATGACCCAGTCGTGGCAACTGGGCATGGCATTTGCCGTGGGTTGGGCCTCCTTGAGCGGAACCTGGGTGGCTATTTTACGCGGCAAATGGTTCCGCGCCTGGCTGATCTGGTGGTGCGGCATGAGCCTGCTCCAGTATAGTTACGCCGGCGAAAAAGTTCCGTGGTTGGCGTTGCATATCATGCTTCCGTTGTTGTTACTTGCAGCGGAGTTCACTGGCGCTTGGTGGTGCAGGCTGGGGAGCAGAAACTTGGTGGCAGACAAACAAATGTACCGCATGTCGCGCTCCTACCGTGCCTTGTGGATGCGTTCGGTGGCATCGGGAATATTGGGTCTGTTTTTGTTCGTCAATTTGCTTCAGGGTGCGCGGGTGTGTTTCGAGAATCCGACCAATCCGGGCGATATACTCATTTACAACCATACGCAAATGCCCGTCCACAAACTGGGGCACGATTTGCGCACAGAAGCGCTTGCGCCTCAAACGCCCCAAATGCTGCTGATGCAGGGTAATGCGATGTGGCCGCTGCTGTGGTACCTGCATGGCGCTCCGTGCCGCTGGGTAAACGAGAGCGAAAAACCGGAATTGGAAGGCGTTGACAAGATCGTATGTGACCCGGAATATCTCACCGCCTGGTCAGAACTGACCGAGCAGTTTGAGTGGGAGAATGTGCCGCTGCGCCGTGCCTGGGTTCCAGAAACACTGCACCTGTTTACCTTCAAGGCATCGCCGGAAAATGGGGAAGCGTTCGAGACGGGGCTGATGGGGTGGGACGCTTGGCGGTCACTTTACGAAAATGTCGTCTATCGCAAAATGTGGGGCAATGCCACGACCACCGCTTTGCCCGTTGAGGTGAAACTGGGGAGTAAAAAACAAAAGCATTAGGTTGCGCCGGAGGTTCTGCAATTTTTCACAAGGTGAGATTAAGTGGCTGGAAATTTTGCAAAATTTGCCATGAGGGGCAAACTTCTATGTTACCCGAAAAAAAGAACTATTGGTTTCCCGCAAAGCGTTATGGTTGGGGGTGGGGCCCGCCCTGTGCCTGGCAGGGATGGGTGGTCATGCTCCTTTTTATCCTGATTGGAGTTGGCGGAAGTATTGTCGTTACCTTGATAGTCCCCCCTGAACAGGTTCCACTGTTGGAAATCGGGTTTGCAACCTTTCTTATCCTATTCCTCATGGGCATATGCTGGGCTAAAGGGGAACCGCCCCGTTGGCGCTGGGGCGACCGCGACCGTCAATCACCGGAGTCTGTCGCAGAGCGCTTGGCACACTTAAAAGAACTACACCAGCAAAACCTGATTTCAGAAGCGGAGTATGAGGCCAAGCGAAAAGAAATTCTGAAAGAACTTTAGGAGGCACAGCATGTTAGACTTTGCCGCAGCGGAAAAATTGATTGAGACCTATAGTTCCTCGTTTGTTATCGGGACGGCCACTGGAACAGTGGCGGGGATGATAGCAGGCGTCATTTGCGTGGTAGCGGCTAAAAGGACCGCTTCTGCTGCGTTGGCTTTTCGCGTGCTATTGCCGCTCGCTGGTGCTGGCCTGATGTTAGCAGTGTTCGGTTATATTCAAGCCGCGCTGCCTGCAACTGAGGGAAAAGGGGCAGACAGCGTGCAACTCATCGGAGTGGGGTTGGGCCTGCTGGATGCGCTGCCCCTGTTCCTCGCGTCTTCCGTTACAGCAAAAAAGACAAGTGCGAGTTCGACAACTATCCCATGAGAAAACAATACCCACTCGATGCCCCGTTAGGATAGCAACTTTGCAATGGGATCAAAGAAAAGCGCTCCGGCGGAAATTACAAACCACAGCAACAAAAGAAGTATGCAAATGATTTGATTTCCCAGACCGCGCTTACGGAAGAACGCGGCGAACAACAGTAAAAATGCTCCCGCGATGCACCCCATGACTGCGGCGCTCAAATATTCTGACTTCACCCAATTGGCCGGGATTTCAAACTTGATCGCATGCGCAAAGGTGTGCAGCACCAGGAAAAACATGCAAAGCATACTCAGAAAAAAATAAACGGTATTCGACTTGCCATCGTCTTTCA
>DNPO01000248.1:0-3549 GCA_003501375.1 Candidatus Sumerlaeota bacterium
TGGTCATGCCGCCGCGGGCCGTCAGAATGCCCTCGGCCGCTCGCATGCCCTCGACGTCCTCGGGATTCGTCTCTTCGCGAACAAGAATGACGGTTTTACCCTTCTTGGCCCATTCCACTGCGGCGGCAGCGGTGAAAACGGCATGACCGCAAGCACCACCGGGACCGGCGGGAAGACCCTTGGCGAGCAACGTGGCAGTTTTCTCGGCCTTGGGATCCAGGATGGGGTGGAGGAGCTCGTCAAGCTGCGTGGGTTTAAGACGCATGACGGCTTCTTCTGCATCAATGAGTTTTTCTTTCAGCATATCCATCGCCATGTTCAGAGCGGCAGTACCGGTACGTTTACCGGAACGGGTCTGAAGCATGTAGAGGATGCCTTCCTGAATGGTGAACTCAATGTCCTGCATGTCGTGATAGTGTTTTTCCAGATTGTTACGAATCCCAATAAGTTGTTTGTAAGTATCGGGCATGGCCTCTTCGAGGCTGAGGACGCCAGCGGCCTTCTGCTCTTCGGTCTTGGTCTGCTTGTTGACGGGGTTGGGGGTACGAATACCGGCCACAACGTCCTCGCCTTGAGCATTCACGAGCCATTCGCCGAAGAAGGCGTTTTCGCCCGTGGCGGGGTTACGCGTGAACGCAACGCCGGTGGCGGAATTATCGCCCATGTTGCCGAAGACCATTGCCTGAACGTTGACAGCGGTACCCCATTCGTCCGGGATACCTTCAATACGACGGTAGGAGCAAGCGCGTTTGCCGTTCCAGGAGGAGAACACGGCACCAACACCGCCCCACATTTGTTCCATAGCATCATCAGGGAAGGGTTTGCCAACAGCCTTTTTGATAATAACCTTAAAGGATTCGCAAAGGGTTTTTAAGTCTTCAACATCAAGGTCGGTGTCGAGAGTGACGCCCTTGGCTTCCTTGACGCGGTGCATTTCTTTTTCAAGTTGGATGCGAACGCTTTGGCCTTCCGCGGGTTCCAGGCCAGCAGCCTTTTCCATCACAACGTCGGAGTACATCATCATGAGACGACGATAGGCGTCGTACACAAAACGGGGGTTCTTGGTCTTGGCAATCAGACCGGGAATGGTTTTGCTAGTCAGACCAACATTGAGCACCGTCTCCATCATGCCAGGCATGGAGGAACGTGCGCCGGAACGAACGGAAACCAACAGCGGATTCTTAGCATCACCGTAAACCGTCTTAGTCAGCTTGTTCATCTGCTCGATGGCTTTGTTGACTTCGGCCTTGAGCGTCGCCGGATAGGTGCGCTTGTTCTCATAGTAGTACGTGCAAACTTCCGTGGTAATAGTAAACCCAGGAGGAACCGGAATTCCAAGTTTGCCCATCTCGGCAAGGTTTGCACCTTTACCGCCAAGCAGATTCTTCATCGAGGCCTCGCCATCAGCCTTCCCACCGCCGAAAAAATACACATTTTTCGCACTCATGAAAGAAACTCCTTACTGTTGGATGTTGGTCCTACGCGCAATGACTTTGGGAGTACCCATGAATTTTTTGACAGGGTACGCCCCGCCAGCATAGTGAAACCGAGCGAGATTAACCTTTTAAAATCCCGGTGTCAAGATTTTCTATTGATTTTTACACTGGTTTTTTGGTGAAATACTCCTCGGGTATGAGATTGACCGCGTAAATTTTTTGAAAGGGCTTTCCCTAACATGAAAACCAAGCATTTGATTTTTTTAGCTGCAGTTCTGCTGGCACCTAACGTAACACCTTGTTTTGCAGCGGATGACAAACCGCTCACCAGTGCAGAACTACAAGCCCTTCCCCAACTCCAATTGGAAAACAATGTTCGTTATTATTACCTGAAGGATGACATGCAGAATTTGGAAAACGCGTTACAGGAGTTGGAACGCCGTGTACCGGATCACCAATTAGTAACGCTGTACCGCAGCCTTCTGAAATCACGGAGCAATGCCGCAGCCAACACGAAAAAGACTTCTTCCACCACAACCGTGGCAAGCAGCGATGATAAATTAGTGCTGCCAGACAAACCGCTTGATGTTTCTGTCCCTGGAACCACCACGCCGACAGCAAGCACACCCGCGGCACAACCTGCGGGTGTAACAACTGCGGAAAATGCGAGCGTAACACCAGCCGCACCCTCCACCCCTGCGGCCCCATCTGCTTCTGAACCGGCGCAACCGTCGCCGGCTGAAACGGCGTCTCCCAGCCACGCTGCGGCATTCCTAAAATGGGCAATCGGTGGAGTTGTCGCGCTTGTCGCCATATTTTTTCTGGGGCTGAAAATGCGCAAGCCACACGAGGAGGAGGTTTTCTCCGGAGCACTGGGAAACGATGCGACACCCCCGCAAAATGATTTTACCATGCCCGCGCAACAGGATAGTGCCGGGATGACGCAATTGCCTACAGGGTCAGCCAAATCGGGAATGAGTTTGGAAGACATCCGTCTCCATTTTGGTGACACCACTCCCCCAATGGATGAAGGCGAAGAAGAGATTGAAGCAAAGATAGACGACATCGCACAGATTACTTTGTTGGATACAGAAAACAACAACGCAGACAACCAACTAACTATGATGGATGAAGCCGACCAATTCACTCACATGGATTTTGGCAATCAGGTAACCATGGCCGACACGGATGACGCACCTGCTTCAGCCCCGGCTCCGCTTCCTGAAATTGAAGCAGCCGACCATCTTCCGCTGGACTTGGGATTGGGCGAGAGCGATTCTTCACAGATCAATTCGCTCGATCTTTTCGACAACCCCCCACCCAAATCAGTGGCTCCGTCAACCGCGCAAACACCTCCCGACGACTTGGATGCGATGGTGTCTGGAATGGCTGATGCTCAAGCCCGGGCTCCGCATGATGCACTGTTCGATGCAAGTAACGAGATGACTATTATTCTGGAACCGGAACACAAGAAGGACAAATAAAACAAAAATCAGAACTAAAAAAGAGGGATGAACCCAATGGTTCATCCCTCTTTTTTTACCCTTGCACTTCCACTCCTTCAAACATATCCTCGCCCTTTTTCAACACCGCCGCGCGCAATTCCCCCTCGGACAATTGAATGCGCAAATGCGTTCCTTCGCGCGCCTGTTTATCCCGCGTTACCACGCGCCCACCCTTTGCCAAACTAACGATGCTATAACCACGTGACAGCACCGCCGTGGGATTGAGCGCGCCCAACTTTCCCTGCGCTCGTTCCAAACGATGTTGTCCATCACGTATCTGGTTTTCTAAAACGCCCTGCATGCGCCCCGACAAATCGTCCAGTCGTTGAATGGCCTGTCGCACCAAATCCAGTGGTTGACGCAGCCCCCAACTTTCTGATAGCCGTTTCAGTTGCAGTCGCCGCGTTTGCACCAGTTGCGCCAGCGTTCGTCCGAGCGCCACGGTCAGACGCGCCACGCGCTCGCGCAAGCCCCAGATTTCCGCCACCACAATTTCCGCCGCAGCAGATGGTGTGGGCGCACGCAAGTCGGCCACAAAATCGGCAATGGTGAAATCCGTCTCATGCCCCACGGCAGAGATAACCGGAATGGGCGAGGCGGCAATTGCA
>DNPO01000248.1:3648-4620 GCA_003501375.1 Candidatus Sumerlaeota bacterium
GCGCCACGGTCAGACGCGCCACGCGTTCGCGCAATCCCCAGATTTCCGCCACCACAATTTCCGCCGCAGCCGACGGCGTGGGAGCGCGCAAGTCGGCCACAAAATCGGCAATGGTAAAATCCGTTTCGTGCCCCACGGCGGAGATGATCGGAATGGGCGAGGCGGCAATTGCACGCGCCACAATCTCTTCGTTGAAAGCCCACAGGTCTTCGATGGAACCGCCACCGCGTCCCGCAATAATCACATCGACTCCCGTGCGTTCCGCCTTGCGTTCCTGCTCGTCAAATTTTATCAGACGTCGTAGCGCCTTCACTATTTCGCCCGGCGCTTCCACGCCCTGTACCAAGGTCGGCGAAATCAGCAATTCCACCCCTGGGAAACGCCGCCGGATCACATGGATTATGTCGCGCAATGCCGCGCCCGATGGGGACGTAACAATCCCAATCCGCTTGGGCAGTGGCGGGAGTTGCCGTTTGCGCGCCGGATCAAACAGCCCTTCCTTTTCCAACTTTTCCTTGAGTTCCAAAAAACGGCGGAACAAATCGCCCTGCCCTGTTTCGCGCATGGAACTAACGATCAATTGATATTGCCCACGCGCTTCGTAGACAGAAATTTTCCCGCGCGCCACCACCTTGGAGCCTTCGCTCGGCGCAAAAGGAAGGCGCACGCGACTCCCCTGAAAAATCACGCTGGCGAGCATCGCCCCGCTGTCTTTCAAATTAAAATAGGCGTGTCCGCTGGCGGCTTGCTTCCAGTTGCTGATTTCGCCCTCGACTTCCACTTCGGCAAAGTCGGTCTCCAGCAGCCGCTTGATATAGCGGGTAAGGTCGGTAACGGTCATGGGAGCGGGGATGGTTGTCATGCGCGTAGCATAGCGAAAAAGAGCGGTATTTATCAAGCCCTTTGCGTTCTTGTGTCACCGCCGGGCAGGAACTCCTCAAAGTCCCTTTGTTTTGATGTCAGGGCCGGAGG
>DNPO01000173.1:0-1744 GCA_003501375.1 Candidatus Sumerlaeota bacterium
CGGGCATGTGCTCAGTTTGTCCCGAATGGATCGCATAACCGCTCTGCGTCACGATGCGGCAACCAATACCTTTTTCCTTACCGTACAACCCGGACTCCTTCTATCCCGACTGCGCGAACAGTTGGCGTCTCGCACATTTAACACGACAACTTGGTCGCCCGAATCCCGTGCCGCGTTGAAAATCTTCCAGCAAGCCCCTGCGCAATTTTTCCCACCCGATCCCACCGAAACCTCCGCTTCCATTGGGGGCATGGTTTCTTGCAACGCATCAGGTGCCTGTTCGTTCGCCTTTGGCCCCACGAGCGCCCACATTCAAGCGTTACGCGTTTTGCTCCCCGACGGATCACCCATCGCGCTCAAACGCGGCGAATGCGACGTACACGATCGCCGTTTCCGTGTGGTAACGGAAACCGAACGCATCATCGAGCGTACCCTACCCGGCTATCGCACGCCTTCCGTGAAAAACGCCGCAGGTTACCGCATTGCCGACCATATGGATATGGTGGATTTGTTCATCGGCATGGAAGGGACGCTTGGCGTGATCACAGAAATTGAAATCCGCCTCTCTCCCGCGCCTGCTCATATATTCGGGTTTCTCGCCTTCCTGCCCGACGAGGCTTCTGCATTGAAATTTGTACGCGCGCTCCGGGGCGAAACCTTGCCCGAACTCTCCGCGCCGCTCACCCAACGTCCGGTTGCCATTGAATTTTTTAACTCCAATGCGCTGGAACTGTTGCGCCATCAAAAGCTGACTAATCCGGCGTTTTCTTATCTTCCCGATCTGTTGCCGGAACATAACACTGCCATCTATACTGAATATCACGGCATGGACGAAGAAACCGTTTCCAACGCCCTCGTTGCCGCCTGTGACGCGCTCACGGCCTTCGGTGGCGATTCGGAAACCGCGCTCGCAGCGGACACCCCGCATGTAATGGAACAACTCAAGAAGTTTAGGCACGCTTTGCCTGAAGCCGTCAATCTCCTCATTAGCGAACGCAAAAAACAGGAACCCAGTCTCACCAAACTCGGCACGGACATGTCCGTGCCCGATAGCCACCTCGAACTCATGATGTCACTCTACAACAGCGACCTTGCAAAATCCGGGCTGGAATCTGTTATCTTTGGACACATCGGCGACAACCATGTCCACGTCAATATCCTCCCACGCACTCGTGATGACTACCAACGCGGTAAGGATTTGTACATGGCTTGGGCACACGAAGCGGTACGCCTTGGCGGCTCCGTTTCAGCGGAACACGGCATCGGTAAACTCAAGTCCGAGTTTTTGCAAATTATGTACGGCGCTGACGGCGTGGAGGAAATGCGTACGCTCAAAAAAACCTTCGACCCACACGGCATTCTAAATCCGGGCAACCTGTTTTCGATGTAACCAACATTTTCAAAATGTAGGCGAACAAATTTCCCTATGCCATTCCGCCGTGGGTGCTGAAACAACGGGTTACGCTTGGGTATCCCGTTGTCCCTTCCGCAATATCCAAGGGATGAAACGGCTGTTAGCTATGTCGTCGAAAATGGAATAGGCAACTGGCGTAGCCAGAAGCGTCAACAACAGCGACAACGTTTGCCCACCCACCACGACGCTACTGATGGTGCGGTTGGTGGCCGCACCGGGGCCACTGGAAATCAGCAGAGGCAGCATACCCACCACAAATGCAACGGTAGTCATCAGGATGGGACGCAACCGGTCGAGGTTTGCTGCGACCATCGCGTCGTAACGCGGCAT
>DNPO01000173.1:2132-7264 GCA_003501375.1 Candidatus Sumerlaeota bacterium
AGCAGCGAGACCAACGCAAAGGGCAGTGTCAGCGGCAAACAAAGAAGAATGGTAATCGGGTGAATCCAAGACTCAAACTGCGCAGCAATGACGAGATAAACGAACAGGAACGCGAGAATAAACACCATCGCGAAACTGCGAGCAGCCTTCATCATTTCTTTGGATTTACCCATTAACGCAGTTTTATATTCCGGCCCCATTTTCAGTTCCGGGTCCATCTTCATTTCCTCAACGGTTTTTTCCATAAGGTCGATTACCGTTTGCTGCGACGCGCCAGGCGTCAGGTTGGTGCTAATGGTTACTTGACGATCTCGGTTCAGGCGGTTGATTTGCGATGGGCCATCGCCCTTATCAAAGCGCACCACATCGCCGAGCGAAACTGTCCCCAGTTTTGTAGAAGGCACGGTCACCATTTTTAGTTCATCAATGCTGTTGCGATACTGGGACGCCGCACGAACATGTACCTCGTATTGCTCGCCCTTTTCGTTGTAGTCCGACACCTTGTCACCCGCCACTAACAACCGCAGTGTATTGGACACGTCCTTGATGGAAACGCCCAAATCGGCAGCCTTGGCGCGGTCCACCGTGACACCGTATTGTGGCTTTCCGGTAATAAGAGAAGAATCCACATCTGTGGCATCAGGTAACGTGCGCAATTTCTCCATGATTTTACCGGAGTAAAGTTCCAGTTTTTTCATGTCCGGGCCGCCAACCATATATTGGACATCGGCACTGGACATGCCACCGCCGCTGATGCTCGCAATGGGTGTTACACTGGTGCGCAAATGTTCGGATGCAAACTTGGGAATAACCTCTTTGCGGACAAAGTTCATCATTTCCAATTCGCCAAATTTACGCTGGTCCATTTCCACCATGCGAACGTAAATATTGCCATCGTTAGCCGTGTGCTGATCACTGTCCGCCACGCTGGCAATGGTATATTTGATGCCGTTGATGGTGCGCACTTCGCGGGCGATGCGAGCAAGAATCACTTGGGTTGCTTCGATGGACGTACCCTCCGGTGTGCGTACGCTGATTTGGAATTCAGACTGATCATCATCCGGGATAAAGTTTTTACGAACGTGTCGGAAAGTGGTGGGGATCGTCGCTATGAGGCCAACAGCAATGAGCACAATAACCCAACGGTGCCGGAGCGAGAATGTGAGCATGGCAAGGTATATTTGCTCCACCATGTGGTAGAAACCACGCTTTTTGGATCCGGAGTGCGCGTGCTCATTTTTATATTCGTCCAGCGAGTGAACTTCGCTGGTTGCAAGCGCCAACACATTATCCATGTGGGGGGGAGAGTTCGGATCGAGACCGCCATCTGCTTCTTCAGATTCCTTGCCGTTGGTCTTGCTCTTTTGTCCAGCGCGTCGCAGGAAGCGGGCAGCCAGCATGGGCGTGAGGGTGAAACTGACGAGCATACTAACAACAATAGCGGACACCATCGTCAACCCGAAAGGTTTCATGAAACGGCCGACAATGCCAGCCATAAATGCGATGGGCATAAACACAGCAACAAGCGAGAGAGTGATGGAAAGAACAGCCAAACCGATTTCGCGCGTGGCGGCGATAGCCGCATCATAGGGCGAATAATCCTTTTCCTCTATGTAGCGGTAGATGTTTTCGAGCACCACAATGGCATCGTCAATCACGATACCGACCGAAAGCGTAAGTGCGAGTAGCGTCATCATGTTGAGCGTGAAGCCCATCATCTGCATAACGGCAAAGGCGCTGATGATAGACGTGGGGATAGCAAGCGCAGCAATAAAGGTGGTGCGAATGTTCGACAGGAAACAAAAAACAATGATGGCTGCGAAAAGTGCGCCAATAACCAAGTGTTCCTTGACCGTGTCCACCGAGGCTTTGATGAAAAGAGACTGATCACGCACTACCTGAATTTTGTAACCCTTGGGGGCGGTTTCTAAAATAGTCGCCAAACGCTCCTTCACACTATTCGCCACCGCCACAGTATTGGTGCCGGATTGCTTGCGGACATTGAGCAGCAGCGCCGGAGTATCGTCGAACAGAGAAAGACTGGTTATTTCTTCCGTACCGTCTTCCACGCTGCCCACATCGGCAATGGTGATAGTATGCCCATTGCGGTTATCAATGGCGATGGCAGCCATTTCCTGCATAGACATCACACGTCCCATCGTGCGTAGAGTATATTCGGAAGCACCGGTCTTCACCGTACCACCGGGTACTTGGATATTTTGTGCGGCTAACGCGCGGGCCACATCGGCAATCGTCAAATTCAGTGCGCGCAATTTGGGCGGATCGAGTTGCACATTGATCTGCCGCTTTTGCGCACCAACCAGCATGACCTGTCCCACGCCTGCAGTGGATTCGAGACGACGGCGCAACACCTTGTCAGCATACTCGCTGATGTTCTTCACGGTATCCGGCGCAGAAACCGCGATACTCAAGATGGGCGAAGCATCGGGGTCCATCTTTTCAATGGTGGGCTGCTTGACGTCTTGCGGCAAATCGGGAAGCACACGGTTTACTTTGTCGCGGACTTCCTGTGCGGCCACATCCACATCTTTTTCAAGTTGGAACGTGATAAAGACCTGCGACACCCCTTCAGAGGAAACCGAACGCAATTCGTCGATACCACTAACGGTGTTAACCGCCTCTTCAATTTTATCAGTGATTTCCGTTTCAACTTCTTCCGGGGCAGAGCCAGTGAGCTGGGTCGTCACAGTAATGATCGGGAAATCGGTTTTGGGGAAACGATCTACTCCAAGTTGCAGGTACCCGAAAACGCCGAAGACGACGAAGATGAGAACGAGAACGCTGGCAAACACCGGACGCTTGACGCAAATGGCAGCTAATACGTGCATTTATTTTCTCTCAAATTCCACAGAGTATTTATCAAACTCGCCCTCAGTTACCCACGGATGTTTGGGGACGGTTTATTATATTTTTTCCCCATCTTTCACATCGGCGGCATTGCGGATAAGCACATCACCCACCCCAAGCCCAGTCAACACCTGCACCCGGTCATTTTGGGTTTCACCAACGGAAACAATCTTCTCACGAATTACACCATCCTTCACCACAAACGCATGTGCCACATCTTCCGAACGACGCACCGCAGAAACTGGCACATACAACTCCGCCGTTTGTGAGGTCAGTTGCAACTCCGCCGTTGCAAACACACCCGGTCGTAATGCGCGTTCGGAATTGGGTACAATCGCTTCCACGGTCATGGATCGCGTGTCGCTGGCAACGGACGGTGCGATATACCGAATGGTTCCAGAAAAGTCGCGACCGGGGAATCCATCCACCTGAAACTTAACCGTCTGCCCTTCCTTAATCTGGCTGACGCTCTGCTGAGGAACGGTGAGCGACAGGCGAAGCGGATCGACTTTTACCAGCGCGGCAATGCGAGCGCCACCAACGGAACCAACCGGCATAGTGGAAACGCGCTCGCCTCGCGAAACATATTTTTCAACGACCCAACCACTAAACGGCGCAACAATACGCGTATCGGCCACTGCTTTTCGCAAAGAAGCCAAGCGCACTAACGCCGTCTGGTAAGACTGGTGTAACTGCCGTGCCTGGTGCAAAGCCAGTTTGTAACGCTGCGTGGCGGAATCAAACTCCGCTTTCGTCTGATCCACCTGTGACTGAGCGACGGCGCCCTCGGCAACCAGTTCGACATTACGTTTATGATTGACGGCGGCGAGATCAAGCGCTGCCTTGGCAGACTGTACCTCGGGCTGGTTTTCCGGCTTGTATGTCGTTTCCTTATCGTTCAGCCCCAACCGCAGTTTCAATTCCTCTGCGGTAGCCGTGCCCTCGTCCAGCGCATTCTGCGCATCAGTGGGGTCCAGTTGGGTCAGCAACGCCCCCGTCTCCACCAAACTGCCGCGATCCACCGCGACTTCTTTCACAATGCCATTTACGTTGGTGCAAACATCGGCTTTTTCATCTGCAATCAGACTACCGGTTAAACGAAGTGTGCTGTTCCGGTTGACGCTTTCGACCACGACGGTGGTGGGCTTCGGCGCGGTGGCTGAACGTGCTGTCTCAGCGCCCGCCCCATTGGAAAAGCCCAATGAAACCTTGGCCGAACCGGATGTTGTCTTTTCCGCCAAATCATCTGCGTAAACAACAGCGGCCAACAACAACCCGCACGTTCCGATCAACAAGGGTGTTTTGAGAGAAAAAATGGGTAACGGTGACATGGTATGCTCCTGAAAGAAGAGGGGGGGGGTGGAATTGCTTGCGTTAATCTACGGCTAGTTTTTTCTTCGCCGCAAAATGATCCAGCGCGGCTATTGAGAATTCGTAAATTTGGGCGGCTAATTTTTCAATCGTTTCGTCATCATAGGTTTTTAAATGGGGACTCAAGCGAAATACAACAGCCCGGGACGTGTGCAAAATATGGCACTGCCCCATGATGCAGCAACAACAAGACGCCACGAGTTCTGAATTAACATCTTCTTCTCCAAGGATTTCTGCGACGATGCGATGGAGTAAATCGTGGATTGGGCGAACAACCGTTTCCACCATAACATCCAACGCCGGGGTCGGTTCCGCCATTTCCTTGGCCATCAACTTGAGCAACCGCGTGGGACTACCCACCCCCAGCATTCGAAAGAGGGTGACCCGAAGAAACTCTCGCAGATGCTCACGAGGAGGGAGGTGTAACGGATTCTCTGCATTGGGTAAAATCAGCGTACTCTCCTTCAACGTGTATTGGATTACCGCAATGTAGAGCTGTTCCTTGTCGCGAAAATGGTAATTAATCGCAGCATTATTGGTGCCAGCCTGCTGGCATATATCGCGGAAGGTGGTATGCCGATACCCGTTTTCGGCAAAGATTTCCGTGGCTGCTTCGAGGAGGCGTTCGCGAGTTTCTGCAGAATTGTGGGATGCCATTGATACCTCCGATTCAATCAACTGCTTGAATCAAGCATACTAAAAATGAAGATGCAATTCAAGGGGAATTATGGGGGGAATGAAAAAAATACAATCCGTGTTTCACGCAAAGCGCTTCAAAACCTTGAGGCACTGCATCACGGAGCACATCCCCAAGATAACGGATTTTTTGTTTTGTAATTCTTTGCGCCTTCGCGGCTTTACGTGAGACAACGGTTATCTTTTCGGGGCTGAAA
>DNPO01000291.1:0-370 GCA_003501375.1 Candidatus Sumerlaeota bacterium
TATTGTTCGTCATTTTGCTGCGTTATTTTTTAGCAGGCTTGGTTGCAGCTGCTGCAGGTGCCGTGGTCGGGGCCGGTTTTGCCGGGGCGGCAACGGTCGCTACCGGAGTGGCAGCAGGAGTTGCGGTGACGGCTGCGGCTGTAGCAGCGGGTGTGACCTGGGGAGCCGGTGCTGGTGCTTCAGTTGCGGGAGCGGCGACCGGTGCTTTGTCTTCAACATCAGGCTTATCCGTGGCCGGAACGTTGGCGGTCACGGGCGGTTTGCTCGCAGTGGTCGCCGCCGCTGTTTTTGCTCTTGCTTTGGAGCGTTCCCACGCGGTGTCTTTAAAAACCTTGGGGGCCATGAAAACTAACAAAATGTTCAACACCAC
>DNPO01000291.1:614-745 GCA_003501375.1 Candidatus Sumerlaeota bacterium
AAACTAACAAAATGTTCAACACCAAGAAGCCGATGGCGCAATAAGTGGTCCAACGGTTGAGTGTCTTTTCCGCGCCAGTCGCGCCGAGAGAATCGCCTAAAGAAGAACCCGCACCCACGAGGCCGGAAAGT
>DNPO01000291.1:1003-5570 GCA_003501375.1 Candidatus Sumerlaeota bacterium
CCACGAGGCCGGAAAGTCCGCCGCCCTTGCCCGACTGGACGAGCACGACGAGCACCAAAACAACGCTGGCAAGAAGCCAAACGAGGAAAATGAGCCAGAATAAAATTGCCATAACACTTTTACCTCAATTTTCGGAGTATGCCTGCGCCAGACCATTCCGTTCCGCAGGCAGAACGCAAGAGATAACAGTATAGACCAAAGGAGTGGCTTGTCAACGGCAAAAAACCGACCCGGACGGAAAAACCGTACCTTTTTCAATAGAATGCCAGTGGGAAAATCATGAACGGCGTCGCTTTTTGTAGCGGGAAGCATCCTTTTTAGGTTATCCTCCGCCCAATTTGCGGGAAAAGGGGGAAAAATTCCCATGCGGCACGCCTTTACCCTGATCGAACTCCTCATCGTTGTTTCCATTGTTTCCATCCTTTCCGCTGTTGCTGTCCCCAATTTTCTTGAGGCTCAGGCGCGTTCCAAAATTTCTCGCGCAAAAAGTGATTTACGCACCATTGTCATCGCACTCGAAGCCTATTGCATTGATTCAAATGCGTATCCACAGGTAAATGAGAATGGGACGGACAAATATTTGTGGCACTTGTCCACACCAGTGGCGTATGTGGCGCGGTCCTATTTCAAAGACCCTTTTACCCCTGCCAAGTATGTTTCCATCACGCGCCAGGACACGTATTTATATAACGGCTTTAACGAGCGCGGGGTGTTAAACGCAGATACGGATACGGGCGAATTGAAGGCCGTCTATACAACCCCTTATTTAGGTTTCAATGGGCCGGGGACGCTCAAGATTAAATGGTATGCGGTGCTTTGCCACGGCCCATTTGGCGATATTTCGATGCCCAACGCGACGGACAAGACGTTCCGACAGGAAAATAACCTGGGGGGCGTTTCCAATTTTTGTAATTTCATCTATGATGCCAGCAACGGTACCAAAAGTTTTGGGCAGGTTTTCCGCAAGGGCGGTGCGCCCATTGGCTTGGGCGAGCAGGCGGCGCGGATGATGGACCGATGATTCCCTCAAACAGATTCTTGCGCAAAGAGTATCAAAAGATATTTCACGACAAGATTATAGTTGTAAAAAGCATGGCGCAAGGTCAAAAATGTGCAGGCGTGGCCTTCTTGGGTGTCCGCTAAAAAAATGATGAGACGAAAAAGCACACTTGACGAACCCACTCGTACCCTCAATCCTCGCGTTGCTGTCCTGTTGCGCGTTGTGTTGATGGCCTGTCTCTTGCTCATTGGTTACATGCTTTACGAGATGAAACAGGTGGAAAGCATCAACAACCAGGCGGTAAGCCTGATGAAATCCGAAAAGTACACGGAGGCCATCGCGCTGTTGGAAAAAGCGCACGTGACCTCCTCGGACAACACCAACGTGCTGGACTCGTTATGCAAGGCGTACTATGCCGCCGAGCAGTGGGACAAGGCGTCTGCCACCGCAAAAGAATTGCTCCAGAAAAATCCAGGCAGCGTCGATGCGAAAAAAATCATCGACGGCTGTGCCCTGCACCAAACCGATAAAAAATAGCATCATAAAAGGAATCCCCCCAACCCGTGTCCAACGTTCCCATGAGTCGCATTTCCCAACTGCTTTCCGAAGCAGGCCTGTCGCTGAAAAAGAGCCTCGGTCAAAACTTTCTGGTCAGCCAGCCCGTGCTGGAACGCATCGCCAATGCCTGCGGGGCCACGCAAAAATCGCTGGTGCTCGAAATCGGCTGCGGACTGGGCAACCTGACTGAGATGCTGGCACGACGCGCCGGGCATGTGCTTGCGGTGGAATTGGACGAGCGATTCAAAAATATCCACCGCCGGATGCTGGCCCCGCTCGGCAATGTGGATGTGCTCTATGGCGACTTCATGAATGTGGACATTAAAACGCTGCTCCAGCGCACAACGGCCGATGCGGATTTGCGTCTTGCGGGTAATATTCCCTACCACTTGACATCACCCATTCTTTTTAAATTGCTCGCATCGGAAACGGATTTTGACTGCGTGATCCTGCTGATGCAGCGCGAAGTCGCGCACCGCCTCTGCGCCAAACCGACCTCGCAACACTGGGGTATTTTGGCCGCGAAAACACATGTGCGCTTCAACACGGAATTGCTCTTCACCGTACCCCCGGGCGCGTTTTTGCCCCCCCCGAAAATCCATTCGGCACTGGTGCGTCTGACCCCACGTACCGATGGCATGCTGATTCAGAATACCGACGAGCGGCAGAATTTCTTCACCTTCATCGACGCCGCGTTCGCACAACGTCGTAAGTTTTTAGCGAAATCCGTTACCGCCGCCGCATGCGGCGCGATTGATCGTTCGGCGATTGAAACCGCTTTGACGCAATGCGAGTTGCCCCCCAATACCCGCGCGGAAGAACTTAGCGCCGAGCAATTGCTCACGCTGTTCCGTACGCTGGGTTCGCCCAAGTTGCCCACCCTGCGCAAGCAGTATGAGGCGTAAAAAAAATAAGGACTCAAAGGACGGCAAGGACTACATTTTGCAAACAAGCGCAACCATCCCCGGTTGCCTTGTCCTTTGGGTCCTTGCCGTCCTTTATGTCCTTGAAGTTAGGCCCTCCCCAGCATCCACACAAATCGAGAGCCACCGCTTTCCGATCGCTCATAATGGATGCTGCCGCCTGCCGATTCCGCTACCGCGCGGCAAATGGCCAGCCCCAATCCCGCGCCACCCGTTGCCTGCGATCGTGCCCTATCCGAGCGAAAAAACCGTTTGAACAATTGTGCCTCATCGGCTGGAGCAATGCCCGACCCGTTGTCCTCCACGGCAAAATAAACCTGACGAGTTTCACCCTCGGAAATCCCGACTTGCACATGCACCATTGGCCCACCATGTCGCAGGGCATTTTCTAAAAAATTGACCGCGATGCGCCGAGTCAGCAAATTGTTTGCCACCACACGCGTCTCTGTGGGAAACGCCAGCGCATCAATATCCATCTTCAGGTGATGCTCGGCTGCCTCTGCCCGGGGCTGAAATTCTTCGACGATTTCTTTCACATCGGCTAGCCACTCGGACAACACCTGCGTTTCCGCCAGCGCCTCGCGCTCTGCCGATGCAATCAACAAAAGCGATTCGCACAGACGCTCCAGACGATTGACATCCGCAAGCAAATCCTCCAGCATTTCGGTATCTTCTTGCGCATTGCGTGGCGACAGAAGGGCTGCCTGCACCCCTGCCTTTAACGTGCTGATTGGTGTGCGTAATTCATGCGCAGCATCCGCCGAGAATTGTTTCTCCCGTTCAAACGCGCCCTCCAAATGCTTCAGCAAAAAGTTTACTGAACGCACCAGCGGGTTTAAATCGCGTGGCAAATCTTCCACATTCAATCGACGGTAGAGCGAAGATTCACGCCTGTCCGAAATGTCCTGCGCCACACGGCGCAAGGGGCGCAATCCTTTATACGACACGCCCCACGCTAATGGAACTGAAATTATCAAAAGCAATCCCACGGCCCACGACAGCCCACGGGCAATTTCGCGTTGGTTTTTCTCCAAGGTACGTGTGCTGGTGGCAAAAAAAATCCAGCACTCCACGGGGGTGCCATTCTGCTTCATACTGCGTTTTAGATAAACCCCCCGGTACGCATAATGCTGGTGGCGCAGTCCGGAGAATTGCACTTTCTTTCCTGATTTGGGAGAAAATACGGGAGGGACTTTCAAATTAGCCGGGGAGGAAAAAAGGATATTTCCCGCTTCGTCCTGAACAGCAAAAATATCAGGCCGTTTATTCTTATGAAATCGATTTTCACGCTCTGCCGACAATTCAATCCCTATCTGGTTAGACTCATCATCCTGCTCCAGAAACGCCCCAATGGCACTGGCGTTTGCATGCAACGCTTCGTCAAACAGCATTTGAAAGCGTTCCCGATAATAATAAAAAATGCCCCCGCTAAAACCGCCAAGCAAAAACAATTCAGCCAAAAAAACAAAGAAGGCAATGCGTGCGCCGAGCGGCAAGCGGTGGAGGATCATCACTCAGCCCCATCCTGGCAACTCAGTTTGTACCCCTGCCCGCGAATCGTATGGATAATTTTGGGCGCTCCCTCCGGCTCCAATTTCCGCCGCAGGTCGGAGATGTAATGCTCGATCACATTGGAAAATTTCTCCCAGTTGTAATCGTATAAATGCTCCAGCAATTCCGTTTTGGAAACAACCTCATCATGATGGTAAGCCAGGTATTCCAACAGCCGATACTCCAGCGGAGCAAACGCGTATTCCCGCCCGGCGCGTCGCACCGTATGGCCGCGCGTGTTGATTTCCAGATCGCCCAATCGCAGCATGGGATCGGGCTTGCCGCAACTGCGCCGGATCAGCGCCTTGACCCGCGCGAGCAACTCGCCCATATCGAACGGCTTGCCGAGGTAATCATCCGACCCATAATCCAACCCGCGGATAATATCTTCCCGCGTATTTTTCGCCGTCAAGATCAAGACCGGCGTGGCGCACCCGGCATCGCGCAGATGCTGCAACACGGTTAGCCCATCGACCTTCGGCAGCATTAAATCCAAAATCATCAAATCGTATTGATTGGTCAGCGCCATGTGCTC
>DNPO01000374.1 GCA_003501375.1 Candidatus Sumerlaeota bacterium
CCCGTGGATTGGGCGCGACCCGTGCAGGCGTGCTGGAAACCACGTTTGAAGAAGAGACTGAAACCGATCTTTTCGGCGAGCAAGTCGTTCTCTGCGGTGGTGCGATGGAACTGGTTCAAGCCGGTTTCGAGACCCTCGTGGAAGCGGGTTATCAGCCGGAAATCGCGTACTTCGAGTGCTTGCACGAACTGAAGTTGATCGTTGACCTCATGTTCGAGGGCGGCATCGCCAACATGCGCGACGCCATCAGCAACACCGCCGAGTACGGCGATCTGACTCGTGGACCCTTCATCATCGATGACTCCGTCCGCGACCGCATGCGTGATGCGCTCATGCAGATTCAAACTGGTCAGTTTGCTCGCGAGTGGAACCTGGAAAACCAGGCTGGCCTGCCCGTTATGAATCGTCTTCGCGCCATTCAGCGCAAGAAACAGATCGAGCAAGTTGGTAATGAGTTGCGCAGCATGATGACCTACGTCAAGAAAAAATAATGTAATGTAGGTATGAGGCAATAGGCATGGGGCAATAATCAGGCAGGGGGAAGCGATGAGTTGTTTTCCCAAGCCTTGTTGCCCGGTGCCTATTGCTCAATCTTTTGCAGGGATGGTCCCAACTTATGCTATCCCACCTCCGTATACCCTTCCTTCTCTTCCTCTTTATTTTTATTGGCTGTTGTATTGCTTTTGCAGCGGATGCTCCGCATGCGGCATCCACCCCTCCGCCCGGTTCGTTGCACGCACCGGGTGAAAAGGTTCAGGCTCAAAAATCGCTACCAACGAGTTTGTTGTCGTCAAAAGCAACACCATCGGCTTCAGCAGGGACGGCTTCTGCCACGTCTGAATCGCAAACCGTTACTTACGATCCGCGTCTGTTGTTACCCGCTGGTAAAACGGTTGAGGCAGGCAAAATAATTCCGAACGAGAATGTTTTGATCTTGGAAGGCGTCGAAGTTTACTTGCAAGATCGTCGCAGCCAGTTGTCTACATCTCTCGCAATGGAATGCGTGGATGCGGCCACGGGCAACCGAGTGAAGGATGGCGAACAAGATATTCGTCGCGCCATAGCCACCACCGTGGGGCGTTATACCATCCAGAAAGTATCCACCCTCGAAGGCAAAATTGAACTGCGCGATGACATCACGCGCGCGATCAACCAAGCCATTGGCACCACGGGTATCAAAGACGTTTACTTCCAAATGTTCACCTTGATTAGCCCCCGCAAATAATACGCTACGGCTGCATTTTTCTCACCTGTTTACGATGATATCTATTGTTTTATTATTCTACGATCACACTGTAAATATGGTTTTCAATTCGGTACTTTTCGCGCTTTTTATCTCTGTAATCCTTTGCAGGTTTTTTGTTTTTCCGCCTTTCTACACTTGCATTCTTGCGCTGAAAAGTTTAGAGTTCTCCAGAAGTTGCGCTCAGGACTATCAGAAATGGTGCTGGGGTAACTTCCAGTAAAAACTTGTTTACGACCCGGAACAGGAGGCACAATAGACCATGGCTATTGGCTATGTGCGGCAGGTAATCGGCCCAACGGTGGACTTTGAGTTTCCCGCTGATGCCCTTCCCAGCATCTATAATGCTATCGAAATCAAAGACGAAGAGCGGAAAATTCGCCTGATCTGCGAGGTGATGCAACATCGCGGAAACAATATCGTCCGTACCGTTTCCATGTCCAGCACGGATGGTTTGGTGCGTGGTATGGTCGGAACCGACTTGGGCACTCCGATTACCGTTCCGGTGGGCGAGCAAGTTCTTGGCCACATTTTCAATCTGACGGGCGATCAGTTGGATGATCGTGGTACCCTCGCGCATCCTGAAATGCGTTGGCCAATCCACCGCCCCGCTCCTTCCGTGGAAGAGCAGGCGCCTGCCTCCGAAATGCTCGAAACCGGCATCAAGGTTATCGACCTTCTGGCTCCCTATGCCAAGGGCGGTAAAATCGGTCTCTTCGGTGGCGCTGGTGTGGGTAAGACCGTTATGATTATGGAACTCATCCATAATATCGCGCAGGAGCACGGTGGTTTCTCCGTGTTTGCTGGTGTGGGTGAGCGTACTCGTGAAGGTAACGACTTCTACCATGAAATGGCTGAAGCTGGCGTTATTAAACTTGACGACATGAAAGAATCAAAAGTAGCGATGGTGTTTGGTCAAATGAACGAACCACCAGGCAACCGTTTACGTGTAGCTTTGTCAGGTTTGACAATGGCTGAGAAATTCCGTGATGAAGGCCGTGACGTGTTGTTCTTTGTTGATAACATCTATCGTTATACATTAGCTGGTACTGAAGTATCTGCATTGCTAGGCCGTATGCCTTCAGCTGTAGGTTACCAACCTACCCTAGCTGATGAAATGGGTCGTTTGCAAGAACGTATTACTTCAACTAAAACAGGTTCTATTACTTCTATCCAAGCGGTTTACGTGCCAGCGGATGACTTGACTGACCCATCACCAGCGACAACTTTCCAACATTTGGACTCAACAGTTGTGTTGTCACGTGACATTGCTTCTTTAGGTATCTACCCAGCGGTTGACCCATTGGACTCAACATCACGTCAATTAGACCCATTGGTAGTTGGTGAAGAGCATTACAACGTTGCACGTTCAGTACAACAAACATTACAACGCTACAAAGAGTTGCGTGACATTATCGCGATTCTGGGTATGGATGAATTGTCCGAAGAAGACAAATTGACGGTGGCTCGCGCGCGTAAAATCGAGCGTTTTCTGTCGCAACCCTTCTTCGTCGCCGAAATCTTCACCGGCGCGCCGGGCAAGCT
>DNPO01000253.1 GCA_003501375.1 Candidatus Sumerlaeota bacterium
AAAATGTCGCTTAAAGTTTTCACCGCCCCCCGCACCGTATTTTCCAGCAATTCCTTCTCTGCGCGAATCAGACGGTGCTGCTCAATTCCAGCGTCAAGCGCCCTCATCAAATTTTCCACCGGACAGGGTTTGGTGAGAAAACGGAACACGTTGCCCTCATTGACTGCCTGCATAGCCGACTCAAGATCGGTATTCCCTGTCAGCATAATGCGCACAGAATCCGGGCAGCGGGAACGCACCTCCGTCAGAAACGCGATTCCGTTCATTTCCGGCATGTTAAAATCGGATACCACCACGCTCGGCGGGTCTGAAGGGTTGAGAATTTGTAGTGCTTGGCTTCCGCCTTCGGCTGTCTGGATATCATATTGCTTGCGCAACACCCGGTAATATCCAGCCAATACATCCGGCTCGTCATCTACCAGCAATATTTTCACGCTCATGAGCCAGGCACTCCTTAATTTTATCACGACATTTTTCCAGCCACTTTGCCAATTGCAAACCATCAAGCGTCAAAAGAAATGCTTTATCGATTTCGTTACCCGGAACAAGGGAAGGTACCCCCCCGTGTATATGGTCCAGGGCATTTGCCACATGGACCGCAATAACCGGAGCAAAACATTGAACATGGGACTCACTTGGGTTGTGGTGGTACGCCACCGCTTCTACAATCGCATCAGGAAATCCCCACAAGCCCAGCAGATAAGCGCCCACTTCCGCATGCGAAGCGCCGAATATTTCCCGTTCCTTATCAGAATGTGAAACCTTTTCCTTTTCCGCTTGTTGTAGCGCCTCCACATACTGCTGCTGCATATTTACTCCCAAGACCACCTTGCCTACATCATGAACGATACCCGCCAAATAAGCCTCGTCCGCTGCGGCCGAATCAGTCGGAGCCTCCATCGCAATCAGGCGAGCCAAAGACCCCACTTGAAAACAATGCTGCCACATATTTTCCAGATGTGCTTCTCGTACCAACTGGGGGTCGAATTGGGAAAAAACCTGAATGCTAAACACAAGCGCTTTGATAACGTCGATTCCCAGCAACGCTACCGCTTGATCCAGCGTTGAAATGCGCCGCGGAAGTCCAAAAAAAGAGGAGTTGACCAACTGCATGATCTTGGTGGTCATACCAATGTCTTGGCTGACGATCTGGCCAATGCTCTGTATCGACGGATTGGCTGTTTTGAGAACCTCCACTATTTGGATATATAGGGCAGGAAGACTTGGAATGGTAGAAAGACCTGAAACCAGGCTCTGCAACCGGGCGTCATGAAGCACATTGCGCAAAGCGCATGCACGCGAAATGACATGAACCAAATTTTCCATATCGCAAGGCTTGGCCAAATACTGATGCGCAATCCCCACCGAACGTAAGGTTACTTCCTGGTCAGAATGTCCCGAAAGAATAATTCGAACCGTCATGGGCCAGCGCTCTTTGATCACGGAAAGCAATTGCGCCCCATCCATCTCAGGCATACGCATATCGCTCACAACGACATCCACGGGATGGCTTTCCAGCACTTCCAGCGCCTGCGCTCCTCCCGCAACAAATTGCATATCCCATTCGTTTCGCATTCCACGAAGCATCCGACGTATGCCAGATAGAATATCAGGTTCATCATCAACAAAAAGTACGGATCTCATATCACCCCTCCACGCGGATTAAAAAAACAAACGGCACTGTCCACAAACCAATTTATTTCGCTATCGTACCCGGATATTTTCTATCCGAGGCGTTGATTCTTCCACTTCGGGGAATCGCTGAAGCACCTCTTGAAACTCAGAAAGGTGAGACAGAAATGCTTGAAAAACCAGGGGGTCGAAATGCAGCCCCATTTGCGGGCGCATGATTCCCAGCACCTCCGATTCATTGTAAGCGCGCTTGTAGGGTCGCGGGCTGGAAAGCGCATCAAAAACATCCGCCACCGCAACGATTCGCGCCTCCAATGGAATATTCTCTCCGGAAATTCCCAAAGGATACCCTCCTCCCCCCCATTTCTCGTGGTGCGCCATTGCAATGCGGCTTGCCATTTCGAGAAAAGGATTCTCATCCGTCCCTGTTTGGGTGTCTTCCAACACAATTTCTGCGGCAAGATTCTGAAAGGCCAACGAAGTATCGCGCAAGATTCGCGAACCGATAAGACAATGCCGTTTCATAATTTCCCACTCGCCAGGCTCAAGAGAAGCAGGTTTTAGTAAAATTCCATCCGGGATACCAATCTTGCCAATATCATGCAATAGGCTGGAAAGAAACAAGCGACGACAAAAATCCAGTGGGCACCCGATGGCTTCCGCAAGCAAGCGACTAAACCACCCCACACGAATCACATGATTCCCCGTGTTCTCATCGCGATACTCCCCGGCCATCGCCAGACGCCAAACAATTTCGAGACGCGAGCGTTCTAGCTGCGCTGTTCGTTCGAGTACTTTCTGTTCTAACTCAGCGTTTTGCTGCTTGATGGTATCCTGATAAGACTTCAATTTGAGCATATTCCGGATACGAGAAATCAAGTCGGAGGCATCGACAGGCTTCGCGAGCAAATCAGTTGCGCCCTGATCCAGCGCTCGACGCTTGAGGCTTTCTTCACCAATGCCGGTAACAATCGTAATGGGAATATCTTTTGTCGCGTTACACGCGCGAAACTCGCAAATAAGGTCAAAGCCATTCTTCTCCGGCATGTTGTAGTCTGAAACAACCGCATCCGGTAAATTCTCACAGGCCATTCTTAAGGCTTCATCCACCCCGGTGGCAAATTCAAAATCCCAATTTGTACGTTCGCCCCGCATGGCAAGCCGGTAGCCCCCCAAAACGCCTTCATCATCATCAACAAACAGGATGCGAGATTTCATGAAACTCCTCCGTGCCGAGACCTCATTTTACTGACAACAAAACACCGGCTAATGCGTCCATCTCAAAACATTTTCAGTTTTCCCTACGCCCTCTTGAGTGGCCTCGCTCTCGCTACTTTTGTTATCCAGAGGCAAACGCAAAACAAAAGTCGTTCCCACGCCGACTTCCGACTCCAATTCAATCGTACCCTTGTGCTGTTCCACAATCACCGAGTGGGCAATGGCAAGCCCTTGTCCCGTACCCTTGCCAACCCCTTTGGTTGTAAAGAACGGATCGTAAATACGACTTTGAATTTCCTTGGGAATCCCCGCGCCCGTATCCGCAATCCGAATTTCCACATAACGATCCCGCTGTTTGGTGGATACCTTAATCAGCCCCTTGCCGCGTCCCTGCGTCCGGGCTTTCTCATCAACCGCATGCGCTGAATTAACGACCATATTCAGAATCACCTGGTTAAACGGCCCCGGGAAACAGGGGACCAACGGAAGCGAAAGGTCGTAGTCGGTTTCCAACTCCGAGACATATTTCCACTCGTTGCGTGCCACCGTAATCGTGCTTTCTATCGCCTTGTTAATATCCAACAAGGTTCTCTCACTCCCGGCGGGATGGGAGAAATCTTTCATTGCTCGAACAATTTTGGTTACCCGTTCAATTCCTGCCATAGACCGCTCAATGGCGGTGGGGATTTCCTTCTTTAAAAATTCAAAATCGATTTGCTCAATAATTTCTTCCAGTTCCTTGATAAGTTCCGGTGTGATATTTCCTTTCTTCGCTGCTTTCAGTAACATCTCGTATTCTTCTATCAACGCAAAAAGATCGGCAAACGTATCCCTCAGGAAATGCGTATTGTCCCCGATAAACTGCGTGGGGGTATTGATTTCATGTGCGATTCCCGCAGCCAACTGTCCAATGGATTCCAGTTTTTGCGCTTGCAACAATCGGCCTTCCATTGCTCGTTGTTCCGTAACATCTTCCACCATTTCAATCACCGTAACCACTTGGTTATCTGCTCCGTGGATAGGGGAGGTGGCCAAGCGATACAAGCGATTCACCCCATCCCGTTGCAGGTCGAAAAACAGTTCGTGAAACAATCCATCCTTAAATGTTTCCCGGGTCGGGCAGGATTCGCACGGTGCTGCTTTATTGTAAAAAGCCTGGTGACACAAAGGATGTTCTTCCACATTGATTCCCGGAAACCAATCGCGCATCTGCTGGTTCAATTCCAATACCCGCATATCCTGGGAAATCAAGGAAACGCCCATCTTGACATGCTCTACAATCTGGCGGTACTTCTCTTCCTTTTCCCCCAAAGCCTCTTCGGCTCGCTTGCGATCTGTAACATCATCCACCACCCAAACCACCCCATGATTCAAGTCCGAAGGATCAATTGCCTTACCGCTAAACATTCCCCACACGATATGTCCGTCTTTGTGTTTCAGGGTGTATTCCGTTTGAATCACCGTTTGCTGATTGGCGAGGGTCTCGTAATACTTTTTTCCAAATTCGACATAGTTCTCATGAGAAACATGCAGAGGCTCGGTATTGTGTCCTTCCAGTTCTTCCTGTGTATATCCCAACATATTGGCCATCCGCTGATTAACTGCCACAATAACACGATCACGTAATACCATAATCCCCACCATACTGGTTTCAAAAATGGCGCGCTGCTGGTCCAGCAAAACACGCAGTTCTTCCTCCACTTTTTTAGGCCCGCTGATATCCATCAAGCAGTGTACCAAGCAATTGCGTCCATCAATTTCTGCCCGTACAATAGTTTTGAGAACAGGAATGCGCTTACCCATTGCGGTGAGAAAATCGTCTTCTATTTCGCCGGCCATGTGAGGCGAGTCCCTAACCGGGCAGCGGCCTGGTTTTATCGAACAAATAAAATCGGTGCATCCCCGTCCAAGAATTTCTTCCAGGGGAAGGCCGATCATATCCACCGCACTTGGATTCGCATCGACAATACAATGCAGCTCTTCATCTACTACCAAAATGCCCGCAGGAATGGAACTCATAATAGCATGCATGCGCTCATGGGAATTTCGCAATGCCTCGTCCGCGCGCTTTTTTTCCGTCAAGTCCTTCCACAGGCAATAAATCATGCCCATTCCCCTGTGAGAAATCGGAATCAAAGCAACTTCTACCGGAAAATCTTCCCCATTTGCTTTCCTATGCATCCATTCAAAATGGTGTTGACCCGTTCGAAGTATTTCGATTGCTTTTGTAGACGATTCACTCCCATCGGGCTGGACGGGAGGTGATATTTCCCAAGGATGACGCTGCAGCAAGTCTTCGCGACTCGAGTATCCCAGCATGCGAACCGCGCAATCGTTGCAATCGACAAAATGATCACCATCCAGCAAGAAGATGGCGTCATCCGCGGCATAAAGAATATCCAAAAATTGCCTTTCACTTTCCAGAAGAGCCAATTCGGCTTGCCTGCGTAACGTAATATCATGCGAAACAACCATCCACGCCCAAGGACTGGTGTTTGCAACCATTTCCAAAGCGGTAAGAGAAACCTCGTAATATTTCTCAGACAAAACGCATTCCCGGGCTTCACTATCATCTATCCCTGGCTGGGGAAGATAGGGGCAATCGGCACGGTTATGCGCTTCGCGGCACAGTGCATCATGAATATCTTTACCGACCAATTGTTCCGGTTCGGCTTCGACCAAGCGCGCTGCGGCAAAGTTACAATGTAAAATTTGGAATTGCTTGTCCAAAATAACAAGTGTGTCACGCGCAGCATTGAACAAGGTTTCCCACAGCCCGGAGTCTGATCCAGCCGACTCAAGTGGAGAAGTTTGCCTCTGATAATGTTCCACCGCCCGCTTGATTGCCTGCTCCAGCACGTTGGGAGCGCACGGTTTCTCCAAAAAATCAAAAGCGCCTAACTTCATCGATTCAAGCGCGACATCTATATTGCCTTTGCCCGTCAGCATGATGGGAACTGTTCTGATCCCTGTTCCCTTCATAATCGCAAGGATATCAAAACCATTGAGACCAGACATTTCCAAGTCCACCAGAACAACCGCTGGTTTCGATGCAACCAAGCGTTTCAGCCCCTGTCCGCCATCCATTGCGGTTTCACAGGAAAATCCCCGACGATGCAATTCTCGGGAGAGCGAATCACAAATATCTTGATCGTCATCCACAATAAGAACACGAATTTCAGTATTCGGAATTTGCACCATAGCATCACTCCCTTTTGCCACATCTGAGACTAAGCAATAAACGGGTTGAGTCCCGTACCGCATTCACTGGGCGTTTAAAGAAGACACGAATACTTTAGTTTGGAGCCGAAATACAATTGGAAAATAAAACACAAAAAGCCCGTACACATACGGTAACACTGTGGTTAAATCGTATGACAGGAAGGTAAAAGATGTCAAGAAAATAACAACTCTGAAAGAATAACCTCGGGACTTCAAAGCGGAAAACCAATAGTAACAAAAATGTATGACAACCGGTTCTGTTTCCGGAAGCAAAGGGTATTCCCGCTGCGGTTAATGGTCCGTTCGTGTGGGCATAAACATGCAGTCACCATAACTAAAGAATCCAAACTTGCGGCGGATAGCTTCCGCATACGCCGCCTGCACGGTTTCCGTGCCCGCAAACGCATATACCAGCAGTAATAACGTAGACATGGGCAAATGGAAATTTGTGAGTAACGCATCCACCAATTTGAAGTCGAATCCCGGGCGAATGAACAACCGCGTCCAGCCCGACCGCGCGTCCAACGGCAAGCCTTCTTGTGCCGCGCTTTCCAACGCTCGCACCACCGTGGTGCCTACCGCCACCACGCGCCGCCCCTGATCCTTGGCGCGTTGAATGGCCGCAGCCGCTTCGGCGGTCAACTGATAATACTCCGCATGAATCGGATGATCCTCCACCCGCTCGGTTTTGATCGGCTGGAACGTTCCTGCGCCAATGCGCAAATTCACAAACACCTGTTCGATTCCACGCGCAGCGATCCGCTCCATGACGTCCGTGGAAAAGTGCAATCCCGCCGTGGGCGCGGCAACGCTCTCCGGTGCGGAACCCGCAAACACCGTCTGATACCGCTCGCGGTCTTCGGGCAAATCGGGCACGTTGTGCCAACTCGTCTGCGGATCGCCCGCCGCTTCCAACTGCTTGCGCGCACGCAAAATATACGGTGGCAACGGCGTGTGTCCCACCGCTTCGAGCATCTCCCACCAATCGCCGTCGCAGGTGAATTTCAGCAAACGCTCTCCACCACCCGGGTCGCCATAGGACACCACTTCTGCTTCCAAACGATTGGTCGAGAAAACTAATCGGTCGCCCATTTTGATCTTGCGTCCCGGACGCACCATTGCCCACCACAGGTTTTGTTCGGGCGATTCGGGATGCAACAACAGAGCCTCAACTTTGCCCAAGTCAGGCATGCGCCATCCCAGCAGGCGCGCCGGGAACACGCGCGTATTATTGAAAACGATCAAATCATCATCGCGCAGCAGATCGGGAAAACCGGAAAAGGTCCGTTCGGGGAATTCCGTCGCGCCAGGTTCCACCAGCATCAGGCGCGCATCCTCGCGCCGGGCAGCGGGGTGCCGGGCAATCAGTTCTTCGGGCAATTCAAAACTCAATGCAACTGTATCCATAACCTATTTTGTCGTCTCCTTGGCAACTGCGGCCTGCGTCGGGGCATATAGTTCCGACATTCCAAAATACTGCATCATAATCTCGGGCAACTTTTTCTCATCTCCCTGCAATCGCGCCATAAAACGGCACGCCTGGGAGAGAGAACGTAACATCTTGGAATTTAACCGTGGCCCCAAGTCCTTCTCGGGTAATTTTTCGCCTGCAAGATACCGCACATTACCGCTCATCCGCGACGCTTTTTTCAAATCGTCCATCGCGTACATCGCATACGCTTTGGCATTCTGGTAACACAGGGTTTCCCGCTGCGTGTTGCCCTGATTCTTCATCTCGCGCCCCCACTCCAGAAATGCGTTTGTCATGGTGACTTCCACCATTCCCCGGCACACCAGCGCCTGATAATCCATCGACACCAGACGCAAACTCAGACGGTAGTATTCACGAGCGGCGGCATACTCCCCAATCTGCTTTTCAAAACCATCCAACGATACCATCTCGTGCGCATCTCCCTGCGCCTTGGTGGCCAGATTAAACAGGCGATTAGCCAGCAATCGGTCACGCGTCAACGACCAGGGGAGCCAGGTAAGCGACCAGACAAACAATATGGCCAACACCGATATTGTCCACCGCACCACGGGAGAACGCGGGAACGCAGTCGCACGCGTGCTTACTGCTCCAGATGGTTCCAGCACGTCATCCTCCTGCATAGAACCATAGGCCAACGCGACCAGAAAAATAAACAGAGTGCTCAGGCCTGCCTGGTGAAAAGGCCCGCTCACACACGCCAACAATAAAATAGCCACAATGCCACCCAAGGCACAAAGCCGCTTGATTCTTTCACGCCGACTTTGCAATGCCCGAAAGCGTAACCGTCCCCGTTTGAAAAACAGCACGCCACAAAATACCGCCAGTCCCAATCCCAACACACCCATCTCGGCCAACAGTTGTAGCAGATCATTCTTCGCCACCATTGCCAAATCCAAATCGGGTTTCCAGGTCGAATTCGGATGCGCAATGAAATAATTTTCCTGAGCACGCGGAGCCAGCACACTGTAAGCATCCAGCCCCTGCCCCCACACCGGACTCGACGCTGCCATGCCGCCCGCGAAGTACAGGGAACGTAAAGGCGCTTCGGGCGTTTGCCGCCCTTCCTGCGCCACATTCCACACCTGCAATGGGATCAGGATGAGGGCTGTAAGGAAGGAAAGGGAAACCGAGATACGAGAAAACCAGCGCGAGAATGGCAGATCAATCAATGCGATAAAAAAGAGCGCCCACACGAGCAAATTAACGGCCACGTATAAACTTTGGTGATCCACCCCGAAATGCGGCGCCCAAAAAAGCGAGAACAGTGCATAACATAAAAATAGCAACAACACGCCGCCCTCCCGTCGCGATTTACCCGCCTCCGCGCCAGCAAGCACTTTCCACGTTAGCCACGACGCAAGCATGGGCAAAATCATCCAAAGCGTCAGCACTTCTCTGAAAACCGACAGCGTATAGGTCGAACGACAAAAACCTTCCAACACGGCGGAGCAAAGACTCGTGGGTATTTGCGGATTTGCCGATGGAAGCCACTGGGCAAAAAACGCAGGGGTGGCCCCCAGCGGGTGTGCCAGTGCAGCAACCAGCAACGCTGCCAAAGCGAACAACCGGCTCACGTTCAAGAAAAACGATGCTAACCACCTGGAGCGGGTATTTTCCAAATTCATGCGTTCCTCCATATATTTACCCCCACATGATGAACCGCTGATGGTCGCTAATCCCTCTGTTTGAAACAAAATATCCCGTCATTTCTATATTTTGTTGTATTAGCGTTTATCAGCGTCCATTAGCGGTTTAAGAATCACAGCATTCCAGCGCCACGCGCCGTATCATCATAATCCCGTTTCAAAATTCCGCCACATAAAAATCTTGACAAATTCCATTCTTCCCTTCAGAATTGTCACCCAGATGCGTGTTCCGCTCCGGCGGGCAAGCCTTGAGCGGGAATAGCTCAGTTGGTAGAGCATCAGCTTCCCAAGCTGAGGGTCGCGAGTTCGAACCTCGTTTCCCGCTCCAATTAGTCCATGTTTATAGGGGCTTGCTTAAGGTAAAAAAAACAAAGATTTAGCACAGGTAGCACAGCAAAAAGCCCGGCCGAAATGGCCGGGCTTTTTTTTAACCTTTGGCGCCTTTCTTGCTAACCCAATATTTCCACAACTTGACCTAACTTTATTTCAAATAACGCATCCTGTTGACATTTTAATTGACACTTCTGCAATTTTTGATGTATCTTAATGCAGGGTACCTAACAGGGGAGGCATCCGGGCATGCAGGGAAAAGAACAAAAGAATACTTGGCAAATTAGCATTGAACTTGCCAGTAAAAAACAATTCAAAGATTACAAGAAAAAGTATCCACGCGAGTATTTGTCCTGTTTTGCAAATTTGGAACGCTTGCTCGAATTCCTGAACCAAGGTGTGCAGGGGGCTTTTGAAATAGGGTTTTTGGGATCGGAAGGGGAGAATTGCTGGAGAATAGCCCAAACAAAAGTTCAATCGGCGAAGGAAACACGTTTATATATCTATGTTTATTCTGACGAAAATACAATTTATGTGATGGGTGTTGGCAACAAGGAAACTCAGAAAAAAGACATTCGTGAGATAAAGGAAGTGATCCGAAAGGCATTTGGAACAGGGCGACAATAAATACGCCCGTAGTCGCTCCCTGCGGAGGAGCGTGAGCAAAATAGAATCATTTAAGTCGCTCCCCGCGCGGGAGCGTTGCCCCCCCACGCGGGGGCATGGATTGAAAACAATGAAAACGAAATTCAAGAGTGCCGCTGCTGCTGCTGCATTCCTGGCGGATGATCCCGAAGTCGAAAAGCAAGTTGTCGAAGAAGTTGCAAAAACTCGCTTGGTTACCATTCTAATCAAGGCGCGTATGGAAAAGAAATGGTCTCAGAAACAAATGGCGGAAGCGCTGCATTGCGATCCGAGCCGGATATGTCGCATCGAATCCGGATCGGATGATAAACTCCGCTGGAGTGAAGTGATTTCCTGGTTCCAGGCTTTGGGCTTGAATGTCAGCCTGCTATTGGATGATAAAACAATGCCACGCGCAGCGCGTATCAAGCATTGTGTGCTTCGCACCCACCAGATGCTGGAGGAATTAATTTCCATTGCCAAAGAAACCAGTGGCGAACCGGAAATTGCAAAGCAGATTCGTCAATTTTATGGCGAAGTGTTGTTTAATTTCATAACCCGCTTCTCCGACAACTACGAGAGCCTTCTTTCGGTTATCCAAGTTTCCGATGTTTCTCTCCCAGAAAAGGAAGGAAATGAGCAAGAAATTTCTGCAAACAAAAAAGATGAAACATCTGTCTTCTCGCATTAAAATATACGAAACTTGACAAACCTGCACAATACGGTATTCTACTTTGCTGCTGTGTTGAGCACATGCAGCAAGGCAAAGGCTCTGGCCCCTTGCCGGGGGGCAAGCATCAGCGAGAACAACGGAAGTTGCGGGTAGTTTATTTTCCGTTTTTTGCCCCAGGTAAGAATTTACCCGTTCCCGGCCCTATGATGGTCGGGAATTGTTGTTTAAGGAACAAATAAAATGAGCGATACCCCCCAGAAAAAAGCCGGTTTTTTTAAACGACTCTTTGGCGGCGGCTCCGAAGAACAACCCACGGAAACCCCGGCGGAAACAACGCCCACGCCCGCTGAGACAGAACCCAGCGCCCCGGTAGAAATTGCACCGGTTGCCGTTGAACCCGTGCCCGTTCCTCAACCCGTGGTGGAACCTGCGCCGCAGCCCGAAGAGCCAGAAACAAAAGAAGGCTTTTTTGCCCGGCTGAAGAAGCAACTGTCCAAAACTAAAACCTCCCTGGTTGAAAAAGTCCGCAACGTCATTCGTCTGCACGGCAAGGTCAACGAGGAACTGCTCGAAGAAATCGAGATGATTCTGGTACAGGCCGACGTCGGCATCGAGACCACCACCAAGATCATCGATGAAATGCGCAAAAATAGCGAGGCCCGCAAGGTCGAAGGGCCGGATGCGCTCATTGCGCTTTTTAAAGAATCCCTCCTCAACATCGTCACTCACGATGAGCACGTCCTGAAACTACAGTCCACACCCCCCACCATCGTTCTCTTTGTCGGCGTGAACGGCACGGGCAAAACCACCACCATCGGAAAGTTGGCGAAGGAATTCAAAGAGCAAGGCAAACGCGTCCTGCTCGTTGCCGCTGACACCTTCCGCGCTGCCGCGGTGGAACAGTTGACCCTGTGGTCGGAGCGCATCGGTGTTGAGATTTCCAAGAAGGAAATGGGCAGCGATCCCGCGTCCGTTTGTTTCGAGGCACTCAGCGGGCATGCCAGCCAGTACGACGTCATCCTGATCGACACAGCAGGCCGCCTGCACACGCGCAGCAACCTGATGGAAGAGTTGAAAAAAATCGACCGCGTTATCAAGAAAGTGCTGCCCGAAGCTCCGCATGAGACCATTCTGGTGCTGGATGCCACGACTGGACAGAATGCGCTAAACCAGGCAAAAATCTTCAGCGAAGCAGTCAACGTTACCGGTTTTATCATGACAAAGTTGGACGGCACCGCCAAGGGTGGCGTGTTGATCGCCCTGCGCAATCTGTTTGACATTCCTATCCTGAAAATCGGCATTGGCGAGTCGGAACACGACCTGCGCGATTTTGACCCGACCGCCTTTGTTGACGCGCTCTTTGAAGTGGAGTAAACTATAAGTCCTATAAGGCGTATGGCCTCATATACGCCTTATGAAAAAGGCCCTCCTATGACCGACGCCCCCACCTTCCACGGCACCACCATCCTCGCCGTTCGGCGCAACGGACAAACCGCCATCGCTGGCGACGGACAGGTTACGCTCGGCAACACCATCATGAAATCTGGTGCACGCAAAGTACGCCGCCTGTACGATAACTCCATCCTCGCCGGATTCGCCGGTTCCACCGCCGACGCTTTTGCCCTCTTTGAAAAATTCGAGGCCAAACTCAAAGAGTTCAACGGCAACCTCGCTCGCGCCGCAGTCGAACTCGCCAAAGACTGGCGTACCGATCGCGCGCTCCGCCGACTGGAAGCCATGCTCCTCACAGCCAATAAGGACACCATACTCCTGATCTCTGGTAATGGCGATGTGATAGAACCCGACGATTCCGTTGCAGCCATTGGTTCCGGTGCGCCGATGGCGCTTGCCGCCGCTCGCGCGCTCTTGGCACACACGGAACTTACCGCCGAAGCCATCGCGCACGAATCCTTAAATATCGCAGCGGATATTTGCATTTACACAAATACCCATGTTACAATAGAGACACTTTGAGGAACCCCGAAGGAGGACGTCGTATGAATCGGAAAGCCCTGTCCCTATCAGGAGCCATTATTTTCATCGCGCTCTTCTTCCTTGTTTTAACAGTCCAGTCCTTCGCCGTCGGCTCCATTGAAAAAGGCGACTGGGCACTCTATCAGGTTACGCAACAATCCGGCGATGAACCCGCGCAATCTTTTACTCGCAAAGAAACAGTGAAGGATATCACCGGGAAGGAAGTCATTCTCCTCCACGAGATCAATGAAAACGGAACCATTACCAAACGCGAAGTGCGCATTGCCCTGACCGTGGAATACAACAAGTTGCAATTTTCCTCCCTCGTCCGCCCCAAGGGACAAAACATGACCCAAGTAGGAAAGGGGCAGGAATCCCTCACCATCAAGAACCAGGCGCTCCTCTGCACTTGGGAAGAGTACGACGTTCAGGCGCAACACAACCGACAGAATTTGAAATCAACGCTGAAGTATTGGACATCCGAAAAGATACCCATTGGTCAAACGGTTCGCCAGGAAACTTACGCGGAAAGTTTTGTGGATGGTAAAATACTTCCCATTAAAACCACCACGCTCCTGAAGGACTATTACCTCGCGCCACGTGTTGCTCCGCTGCAGGAAACCGCTCCGGCGGCTCCCTACCGCATGGCAGCATCGGACGGCCTTTTGCCCCTTGATCCCATGCTAACAGGCGAAGCAGGAGCAACTCCGGTCTTCCCCATTTCCGACATGCTGACAACAGATTCCTTGGCACAAATTCCTCCCACAGAAAAAATCCATCCCGACGTTTTGTCGCAAATACCCAGACAAGGGAAAACCAGCGCTCTCGCAGATTCCCTTTTGACAATATCCGAAGCGGTCAACGATACCCAGTCTCAAACTCCAGCACCCGCTACGCCAACACCCGCCGTCGACATGCTCCCAGGCGGGGCAATTCTGCCCGCAGCGGGAGCCACAACCGACGTGATAAGTTACATTCCCGCCTCATCGGAAAAGACCTACGTCCTCGGTGAGTTAACCCCCAATAAAAATAGCAAAACGGTTGGTACCACCACCGCTCCGGGGATATTGGAACTCCAATTCAACGCCACCAAATTGATTTACGGACAGATCAGTTCTGTTTTATTGATCCTCCATATCCCCGCTGTTGCCGGACTCACCGCCACCGAAGCAATTCGGGTTTATTCCGGCAGCACTCTTCTGGGAGAAGCAACCCCCGTTGGCAGCACGGTGGAGATACCACTCGACAAAGATTTGTTGCCGCACGTAGAACAATTGCGGCTCAACGTCCGCAGCGCCGAAGTCACCGGGATGACCTTTTCCTCAAAATCATCCGGCTACGGCGCTCGACTGAAAATAGTTTCTAACTGATTCCAAGAGAATCAGGAAAATGCCATGTTAGAGACCTCCAGAATCTTCTTCAACTCCCAATTTGACTACATCTATTTCTTCTATGGGCTGGGATTTATTCTCTTAGCCAGCGTTTGCTCCTTTCTCCGGCAAACCGCAACCCAGCCGATTCCGTGGAAATGGATCGGATTCTTCGGCCTGCTCCACGGCATTTGCGAGTGGACAGATTTACTGGCGTTAAACTTGGGAGATGGTGAAACATTCCGCTATTGGCGCACCGTTCTTAATCTGTCTTCGTTCCTTTGTCTGGTGGAATTTGGACGAGCCGCCACGGGAGTTTTGCACGGAAAAACAGCGGGCCGATGGATTCACTTTCTTTTCCTTTTCGTGGTGATAACAGGCTACCCCTTGGACGGAAGAAACGGCCTCAACATTTTCTCCCGTTATGCTCCCGGGTTTCTCGGTGGACTCTGGGTAGCCTACACCCTCAGCC
>DNPO01000396.1 GCA_003501375.1 Candidatus Sumerlaeota bacterium
GAGGACATCTCCACAAAAATGGAGGGGCCATTTTCACACACGCCTAGACCTTGAGGTGTCCTGGCCCCCATGCCTGCCTGCCAAAAATGCGAAACAATGCGGGATCCATTCCAAAACGGTAGCGGAAGTAAGATGCACCCGGCCAATTGGGTGCAACCCGGTCAATTATTCATTCTTTTCCCCCGTTGACACGCTCCCCGCATTTTGAGATATTACCGTCCGATTTGCTTGTTTTATAGAAAACTAATTTTAAATTTTTTGGAGGGATTCACATGAACCGTTTTCAAGTCAAATGCCATTTCTCACTGATGCGAACAGTATTTGCCTGCTTTCTGTCCTTGGGCATGCCGATGATTTGTGTTGCGCAGGATTCTGCTACGCAACCCGATGCGGCCAAGACGGATGCAAGCGCGGGGGCAGGCAGTAGCAAGGCAGCCTTGCTTTTTGCAGAGCAATTCAATGTGAGCGGCAGAAACACCGATCTGAAAAATGGGGGGAAACTGGGATCTATCGGTTCCGGCGTTTCGGAACGTCCCAAGGATTTGGCCTATGTCAATGATGTCTTCGACACGGACAAGGAACAAACGCCGGTTGCGTTGTTGAAAAAGGCGTATCCTGTGGACGGATTGGAAGAAATCACTGTTGTGATGTGGTACAAGCCAGCGGAAGACCAGGGAAACATTGTTACCCTTTTTGATATGGGTTCTTTACAGTTGATCGGAGATCGGAAAAAAGGGTGGGTGTTGCGAGTGGAACCCAAGGGGAAACCCAGCGATGGACAATATTGGTTTAATCTGGGAGTGGGCGGTACGTATAGTTCTTGGTTTACAGCAAACGAATGGACTTTTATCGCCGTAACCTGGAAGAAATCCACCAGCGAAGTATGTGCTTACCAAGGGGTTAAAATAGGAGGCGTCCGAAATGCTGGACACGTTACACGTCCTGTTCCCGAGGGTGGCTTGGTGGAGCGCAAGGATCGGGATAAGCACCCGGATGCTATTGGGAATACCGCCGGAGAAAAGTACGACCGTCCTTTCCGAGGAGCAATTGACAATGTACGGGTCTATTCCAAGGTGCTAACCGAGGATGCGTTGGAGCAAATTCGTAAAGCGGATATTCGCGGCGAAGAACCGCCCAGATTCTAACCGGGCATTTGTTCCAGAATTTTCACACACGGGTTTCACCGATGAACGCAGATGAGGCTATGTCAGATACGTGCTTATTCGCAAGATTTGTGTTTTTTTTCTTTCCTTTGCAACTTTACGAAAGAAGTTTTTCGCCTAATTTTACCGTTTTACTTTTGCGCGGGAAAACGGCATTTGTTTTGCTGGAAATTTGCGTGGGGCTTGAAACGTGCAGTTTGCTATGTGTTTAGGAGCGCAAAACGACGGTTTTGAATAGCCCACCGAACGTTTTGGGACGGGATTGCTTTTTGTTTTAAAGGCGTGGCCCGAGAAAGATGCCAACGATGAAAAAAATGCTGTGGTTTTTTTTGTGTCTGATGGGATGGCTGTTGGGAAATTCTGGAGCGGAGGAAACTGCTAAAGCGCCCCTTCCCCCGGAGATCGAAAATCCCGAGTGTATCGGGATAAACAAGGAACCGGCGCATGCGACGCTGATGCCGTATGCCAATCAAAAAGAGGCCTTGAAGGCCAATCGTCGCGCGTCCTCTTTTGCGCGTGATTTGAACGGTGCGTGGAAATTTAACTATGTTGCCCTGCCGGAAGATCGTCCGGTGGATTTTTACAAGATGGATTTCAATGTTTCTTCTTGGAAAGAAATTCAAGTGCCGTCGAACTGGCAGGTGCTGGGCTACGGCACGCCATACTATCGCAACGCGGGCTACACGATTCAGAAGGATTTTCCGCGTGTGATGAGCGCGCCGCCGAAGAACTACACGGCTTATAAGGAGCGCAATCCCGTTGGCAGTTACCGACGCGATTTTGAGGTGCCGAAGGACTGGGACGGGCGTCGTATTTTCCTTACGTTTGACGGCGTAGATTCCGCGTTTTTCCTGTGGATCAATGGACAGAAGGTTGGCTACAGCGTCAACAGCCGCAACGCGGCGGAGTTTGATGTGACGAAATATGTGCAACCGGGCAAGAATATGGTAGCGGTTGAGGTTTACCGCTATAGTTCCGGCACTTGGTTAGAAGATCAGGACATGTGGCGTCTCAGCGGTATTTTCCGTAACGTTACTCTCTGGAGCACGCCACAAACGCATGTGCGCGATTTCTTTGTCAAAACCAATCTGGACGAGGCGTACAAGAACGCAACGGTGGATGTGGTGGCGAAGGTGAAGAACTATGGCGCAACCGCCGGCAGCAAGGAAAAATTGGTGGTGCGTTTGTACGACAAGGATGGTAAGGAAGTGGAAAGCGCGGCAACCTTTGCCGAGGTGCAGCCGTTGAGCGGTGCTGAAGAAACCACCGCAACGCTCCAATTGAAGGTAAACAATCCGGTGAAGTGGACGGCGGAAACACCGAATCTTTACACCGTGGTGCTGACGCTGGAGGGCGACAAGGGTGCGCAGGAAATTTTGTCCTCGCGTGTCGGGTTCCGCAAAATTGAACTCCGCGACCGTATGTTCTTAGTGAATGGCACCCCAATCAAGTTGAAAGGTGCAAACCGCCATGAACACTGGCCGGAGGTAGGGCATGCCATTACCGAGGCGCAGATGATTCGCGATCTCGAAGTGCTGAAACAGGGAAACTGCAACCATGTGCGCACCTGCCACTATTCGGACGATCCGCGCTGGTACGAACTGTGCGACGAGTGGGGCATCTGGCTGGTGGCTGAAGCGAATGTTGAATCCCACGGCTATGATCGTCGCTTCGATAAGGAACCGACCATGAAGGCTGCGATTGTGGACCGTAACGTGGCTAATGTGGAAAACTTTAAGAATCATCCGTCTGTCGTCATCTGGTCGCTGGGCAATGAATGCGGCGGCATTGGTGAAAACTTTGTCGCAGCGTTGAATACCATCAAGGCAATTGACACCACCCGCCCGACGCATTATGAGCGCTTTGGTATGGGTCCCAAGAACCCCGCTGACCTTGACAGCCAGATGTATCCCAGCGTTGATTCTCTGGCTCGCATTGCAAAAGACAGCAAGAATACCAAACCCTACTACATGTGCGAGTACGCGCATGCGATGTTTAACTCGATGGGGTCTATTGGCGATTACATGGATATGGTGGACAAATATCCGGCGTTAATGGGCGGTGCCATTTGGGAATGGCAGGATCAGGGGCTGTGGAATCGTCGCGATCCCAAGCACCCGATTCTGGCATATGGCGGCGGGTTTGGTGAAGTACCGAACGACAAATACTTTATTCACAAGGGCGTGGTGCGCGCGGATCGTTCGCCCAAACCGCACTATGTGGAGATGAAACGTGTGTATCAGTGGATAGGCATTGAAGCGGCGGACTTAGCTGCGGGCACGCTGAAAATCAAGAACAAATACCAGTTCATCGACTTGAGCAGTTTCTCGGCATCGTGGACGTTGACCGAGAATGGCAAGGAGATCAAGAAGGCCGATCTGCAACTGCCTGCGCTGGCACCCGGCAAGGAAGCAGAAGTGCGCATTCCCTGTCAGGTGAGTAGTCCGAAACCCGGTGCGACCTATCATTTACGCGTTTCCGTAACACAGGCGCAGGATACGCTCTGGGCGAAAAAAGGCTTTGAAGCCGCTGCCGCGCAATTTGAATTGCCGGTGACTGTTGCAAAAGCACCTGTTGCCAAGGCAGCCGCGGTCACGTTGAATCAAACCGACAAGGAAGTGGTTGCAACGGGTAAAGGCTTCTCCGTGGTGCTGGATAAAGACTCAGGTACGTTATCGCGTCTGGAAAAAGACGGCGTGAATCTCCTGGCGACAAATGGGGGGCCACAATTGCACTTCTGGCGTGCACCCCACCGCAATGATGATATGTGGCTGGAGAAGGATTGGAATGCCGCTGGCATCAAAGACTTGAAATACAAAGTGGAAAGTATCAAGGCTGAACAACCCGATGCCAATACGGTACGCATTGCCGTGCAAACTAAGGCGACAGGCAAGGGCGATTTTGGCGTAGCCTATGACGCGGTTTATACTGTGCGCGGCGATGGCTCTGTTACGGTGGAGAACAAGGTAAACTTTACCGCCCAGAAGGAAATCGCGCTGGCGCGTATCGGCGTACGCATGTTGCTGGACAAAAACCTGAATCAGTTTGACTATTTCGGGCGTGGCCCGATGGAAAACTACTCTGACCGCAAGCGCGGTTCGGATGTGGGGATGTACAGCAGCAGCGTGACGGAACAAATGACGCCGTATGAAAAACCGATGGAATGTGGCAACCATGAAGATGTGCGCTGGGCAGCATTGACCGGCAAGGGAATGCCCGGTTTGTTCGCACGCGCTGCTGACGCGCCCATGCAAACCTCGGCGTTGCCTTATACGGACGAACAGATGAACCCGGTTGAGTACAAGATCGACCTGCCCGCGCAAACCGTTACGGCATTCTGCTTTAGCGCCAAAACACTGGGTGTTGGTTCAAATGGATGCGGGCCGAGACCGTTGGAACCATACATGGTGACGTCGAAGTCGACAACGTTCACGTACGAGTTGCAACTGTTGGGCAAGGGCGAAAAAGCCGGGAAGAATTAATCGGCTTCTTTCGGAAAAAGCAGTAAGGGCATAAAGGGTCGCAAGGTCTCAAAGGACAGTTTCTCTTTGAGATTTTGCGGCCCTTTTGTTTTTTTTCACGGTAAATCATGCAAGAAGTGTTGAAAATTACTTGGATATCATCCGCCAAATGGTGTTCGGTTGCTTGTGGCGGTATTCTTGTTGTATGCGTTAACCCTCTGTTTTTCCTTATATATCTGCGATGTTCCCCAAGGTTCATTCTGTTTTTTAATTTACCTTAATTATTGCAATATTTTATGATTTTAGGCTAAACTAAGGTGTTGGACTGGTGGTACCAAGTGAAACAATTCACAACGCGAGGACGAGAAAATGAGAGCAAGAGGAAAGTATGCCAGTGTTCTGGGCGGCTTGGTTCTTTGGATCGCTGGAATATGTATTCCGCCGAGTGTTTTTGCCCAATCATCGGTCAGTGGCATTCTGGATATGGTCACCTTTGGTGATTCCAAGTCAGAAACCGAGCATTTTGTTAAGACACAATCCAGCGATACGATCAAAGGTGGGCTGGACGAATCGGCCCGGCGCTTGTTGCCGTTGAGTCCCAATAGTTGGGAGGGCGGACGCCTGGCTTTTGCGCTGAAAGTAGACCCGGAAAAACAAAATTATGCCACCGCGCGTTTTTGGGGTTCCGATCTTACCACCAACAGCCTGTTGCTTTTTTGCGAAGGGAAACAGGTTGGCTATCGACATCTGGGCGATATTGATCGCTTGGATTTTGGTGGCGATGAGCCAGCATACAACGGACGTTTCTATTATAATACCATCCCGCTTCCTCTCACATTGACCCGCGGAAAAACCTCCGTGCAGTGCGAAATCCGTTGTATGGGCCCTACGTGGGCTTATGCCAAGGACAAGGATAAAGACAAAGAATTTGCGCAGTACCAAAAGAAACTGACCTCGCCTACACGGGGCATTTATCGCATCTATGCACATACGGAGGGGTGTTTCGTCCCGCCCGTTACAGATAAACAGGGGCCAGCCTTTACCAATGCACCCGTGCGCCCCGCACCTGGTCCGGAAGTGCTCGATCAAGTCAAAGCGCGGGTAAATAAGGAACTGGATGCTTGCCTCAATTCCCCAAAGCCGCTGAATCAAATGCAAGCCGTTTTTTTGGCCAATGCCTGGCATGTCAAATGGAGCAAAGCCTACCACAACCCGAAAGTTCTTGATCAGGTTGTGAGATGTACGGATAAAATCTACTGGGATTACCATACCACCAATACGGTTGTACAGGTGGGGCCGGCAACCTACAATCCTGATTGGGTTGGTATTGGCCCCGTGGGGCAGGCGTGCAGTTTGCTGGGCGGAGAGTTGCAACCTCTGCTGGATCAGAAAATTACCAGTGCAAGTTTTTCCATGACGCGTCGTGATGCCTGGTCGGAAATGCTCCAGTATAGCCGCGACTTCCATTTGCGCCACCGTCGGCTTTATACTAATCAGTCGATGATCGTCGACCTATATGCTTATCTGGCCAATCGTGGCGTGGCTGCGATTGACCCATCCAAGGCCATTCCCGAAGAGCAAATTAAAACCTATTTGTACGAGTCCGTTGGTTTGCAACCCTGGCTGGGCAGCGAAACCGATAAGGGGCGCGAAAAACCGGAAGGGGATAACTACTATCAACTTACGGCTAAGGGGCTTACCCGGGAATTTGGATACGTGGGCTACTATGGAGAGGTGCTCGATTGGGTAACAGCCATTTACGATGCCACGCGCCCGAATCCAGGAGAAGCAGGTGACCCGAAAATTAAAGCACAGTTGGAAAAATGTATCCATGCACGCGGTGTCTTCCGGCACCCCATGTTGGATGAAAACGGGTACCGCGCGATGCGGATTGAAGCCAACGTGGGCTGGCGCGATGCGCACTATCCCGGCAATGTTTGCTACGCCGAACGCTTTTCGTGGGACGGTTCTGCGCTGTTTGCTCCCGCAGCCACACTCGATCCACAATCGATTGGCTATGTACAACAAATGTTGGAAGACAATCAGTTTTTTGTCGGATTGCTGGAGTGCTTGCAAGGGGATAGCAATAAGTTCCGTGTTATTTCCGGGCTGTTGCCGATTCCCGATCAATACGAAACCATCAAGGCGCAGCCTGCCAGCAACTACCGCCTTCCGATGGCACCCGGTCAGCCGGATTTTGTTTTCAGCGATGAGGAGGACGGCGTGGTTGCGATCAAGAATGGCGACGAGATTCTGTACGCCTCCCTGTACTGGCGCGCACGTACCGCGGTTAATTTCCTGGCGCGCACCCACTATATGACGCCGCGGTTTGATCGCATTGCCGTGGTAGCGGAAGAGGTGGAGTTTGAGCCAAGCGGCTTGACGTACGAACGCAAGGACTGGGTGGACTTCGGGTTTGCCAATGGCGGGCACCAGTACCCGGACAAGACTTTACACTCCGCGCATGCCGGAGAAAAATTGCCCATTGCCAAGGTACCTGCGGACGTTAAGTACAAACCCGGTGATGAAAATGTGTATGCGGGCAAGGGTTCGTTCTACACCCTGCGTTATGGGAACTACCTGATTTGTATGAACATGACCGAAGCGAAAAACTTTGAACTCAAAGTTCCA